>JAYVUJ010000306.1:0-5259 GCA_043788035.1 Ferruginibacter sp.
TACCGCAAAAAAATGCCCGGGAGGAAGAAATGAGAAAGCTATTAAAACAAAGATGGAAAGAGAAATATGGTTACTAAAAACGATATCACCACAAGGGCAGATATTGAAAAATTGATGCTTCAATTTTACGGCAAAGTAAAAATAGATACTACTATTGGTTTTATTTTTACTGATGTAGCCAACATTAATTGGAGCCATCATGTACCGATGATTGTAGATTTTTGGGGAACCATTTTATTAGATAACCCGGTGTACAAAAAGAATGCGATGGAAGTACATTACGCATTAAATAAGATAATACCGCTGCAAAAGGAACATTTTGATAAATGGCTTTTGTTGTTTTTTGAAACCATCGATGAATTATCTGAAGGCAATACTGCAAAGCTGGCTAAAGCAAGAGCCAAGTCTATAGCGGGTTTGATGCTATACAAAATGACAGGTACCAACAAAGGCATAACGGGGTAGCAATCAGTGCGTGAGGGATAGCAACGGAAATCCTTTTTTTTTAAGGGCCGCCCGCAAAAAATATTGCAGTGGATAGCCCGACCCCTTGCCGCCGCGGCTTGGGGCACGCCGCAGCCAATTAAAAATTAAAAATTAGGAATTAATACAATTTTCAGCTTTAGAAGCCTTTTTATTATTAATTACTTTTTTTGAAAAATGGATAAACTTAAGCTATTAATTATTAAAAGATGATTATACTACATTGGACATACCAGCCATTTGCGGATTTGACGCTGACAGAACTATATACTATTATGCAATTACGCACTGAGGTTTTTGTGGTGGAACAAAATTGTGTGTACCAGGATGTGGATGGTAAAGACTTATTGTGTTATCATTTATGTGGCTGGGATGATGGCATACTGGTGGCTTATTGCCGGATAATGCCGCCGGGGCTTGCCTTTACCGAAGCCAGTATTGGCAGGGTGCTTACGACTGCTGCTTATAGAAAAAACGGTGCCGGCAGGCTATTGATGCAAATGGCTATTACTGAAACCTTGCGGCAGTTTACTTGCAGCCAAATAATAATTAGCGCCCAGCTTTACCTTAAAAAATTTTACCAATCGCTTAATTTTGAGCAAATTAGTACTATTTACCTTGAAGATGGAATTGCACATATTAAAATGCTGTACAAGATATAATTTTTAATAAAGCAATATTTGTTGCGTCATATCGTTTTAATTAATAGATACCTCTTTTTTATAGCCACAAGAAAAATGCTATGTAACTGTTGTATCTATCCAATAGCCCAAACCACATTTGCATGAAAAAACCTCTACACTACCTCATCCGTAAGGAATTTATTGCCTTGCTGATTTCTTTTATTATCATAAACGCAACTTATGCCCAGCACCTGGTATTGGGATCCAATCAGTTTAAGGTTGAAGTGGGGCTAAATTTTGGGCCTACCTTTTTTTTAGGCGATTTGGGCGGCCACCGTGGCATTGGCACTACATTTTTAAAAGATTTAAACCTGCCAGTAACAAAATTTATGAAAGGCTTTTTTTTAGGTATTTACCCAAACGAATGGCTTGGGTTTAGGTTTGGCGCACAAGCCACTTACGTTGAAGGAAGAGATAACCTGATTACAAACATGGGTGGTGCTGAACTAGACAGAAAGAACCGCAACCTTGATTTTAAAAGCAATATTGCTGAAGCATATGGCGCAATAGAAATTTTTCCTATAATGTTTTTAAAGCAGAACGATGAAGAATACCAGCCAAAGCTTAGGCCCTACTTTTTTGGCGGCTTGGGCATTTTTCATTTTAACCCACAGGGTTCACTTACAGATGCTAATGGCAATGTAACCTGGCATTACTTACAACCCCTGCATACAGAAGGGGAAGGCTTTCCAGAGTACCCCAACAGGCATAACTATAAGCTTACACAATTGAATATACCCATGGGTGGCGGGTTAAAATACTTTGTATCAGAAACTGTAAACGTTGGTGTTGAACTTTTATACCGAAAAACTTTTACAGATTATATTGATGATGTTAGTACAGCCTACATTAACCATGATTTATTTATTAAGTATTTATCTCCAGAAAATGCTAACCTGGCGTTACAACTAAATGACAAAGCAATTGGCAATAACGTTACGCGTACGCAGTCCGGCGACCAAAGGGGCAACCCGAAAAATAATGATGCGTATTTTTCGTTAGTATTAAAAGTGGGCGTAAGGCTTGGCAATAACAACAACACAAATGCAGCCAGCCGTACAAGGTGCCCGGAAAGATTTTAATATTTTAAATGAAAAACAATAATTATGAAAAACAATTTACAGTCAAACCCCCTCATTTTTAAAATAATTGTTTTGGTAACCTGTTTTATGCTGGTGATGCTGTACAATAAAGCAAAAGGCGGGTAATAAAATTGGCAGTTAAAATACATTTTATTGAATGAGCTAATACAGCAACTTTGTGGGGCTTCGGTGGCGTCGCACTCCTGTACATCATAACTTTTATGAGCTTTTTCCACAAGGCTTGGGGCTAGTACTGCCAGGGATATTTTTACAAAAAAACAAATTAAAAAAAGCTAGCTACAATAAATAAACAGAATAATTGCAATGAGATACAACTGAAGTTACCCCCGGAAATATAAGGATATTTTAATGTTCGCATGTTTACCCCTGAAACCACATTTCAAATTTCGTTGACATCCTTTGCATTATTCTTTTTATTTAAACAGCAGGAAAACTGCTGGGGTCGTTAAATAAATGCCATTCATCCGGCAGGTCATCTTGTGTATTAAAAGAAGTTACCTATGGGATGAATATTTTTTTAAAGTCTTCAATTTCGTGGCGGAGCACATTCGGGTATTTCTCTTCTAGGTCAAATACATTACTGGTTGCCCACAGATGGTTTTTAAGCTCCATCATATTTATTTTTATAAGTACCGCACTTTCCATTACAAGTGAGTAAGTTTCATCTACCGCCATAGCGCCCTTTATTTTAGAAGGCACAACCATTGCATTCTGCAACATCATTTGTTTGCTTGTTTCCGCATTTACATCTTCGGGCAGTCCATCGCACAGCGATTCTGTAAGGTTTAATATTTCAACCGCTTTTCTAAAAAGGGCTTTGCCATGTATTTAAACAGGCTTCCAGCTATCTTCATTTTCATCATCATCGCCAAAATCACCTGCATCAAAAAAGTTGCCAAAATTTTCGTCATTCATATAACGGGATTTTAATTTAATTCTGCTTTTAAATACTTCCCGGTAAAGCTTTCTTTTACTTTTACCAGCCCTTCGGGCAAGCCTTCAAATAGTACCTTTCCGCCGTCATCGCCACCTTCGGGCCCTATATCTATAATGTAATCTGCCACCTTTATAACATCCATATTATGTTCTATTACCAATACTGTATTGCCCCTATCCACTAATTTATTTATTACTTCCAGCAAATGCTGTATATCTTGAAAATGAAGCCCGGTTGTGGGTTCATCTAAAATATAAAAAGTTTTGCCGGTATCTCTTTTCCCCAGTTCAGTAGATAGCTTAACACGCTGCGCTTCGCCTCCACTAAGGGTTACAGCGCTCTGCCCTAAAGTAATATAACCAAGCCCAACTTCTTTTAACACTCTAATTTTGCGGTAGATAAAAGGCACTAATTGAAAAAATTCGACAGCTTCATCAACGGTCATATCCAGTACGTCGCTGATAGATTTTCCTTTATAGCGTATCTCCAATGTTTCCCTGTTGTACCGCTTGCCGTTACACTTTTCGCAGTGCACATAAACATCTGGCAAAAAGTTCATTTCTATCACCCGCATGCCGCCGCCTTCACAAATTTCGCAGCGCCCACTTTTTACATTAAAACTAAAACGGCCCGCTGTATACCCACGAATTTTTGCTTCTGGCACCAACGCAAATAAAGTGCGGATATCAGTAAAAAAGCCACAGTAGGTAGCAGGGTTGCTGCGTGGCGTACGCCCAATTGGCGATTGGTCTATTTCAATAACTTTATCAATATGCTCCAGCCCCTTTATAGATTTATATTCCAGCGGCATGCCTTTGCTATTGTAACAATGCTTCGCCAGCAAAGGGTATAGCGTTTCATTAATTAAGGTAGATTTACCGCTTCCACTTACGCCAGTTATCAAAATCAATTTACCCAACGGGAATTTTACGCTAACGTTTTTTAAATTGTTGCCGTTGGTACCTTTTAGTTCTAAAAAATTGCCATTGCCTTTTCTTCTTTCTGCTGGCACGGCAATTTTTTTTACGCCGTTTAAATATTTAGCGGTGTCGCTATCGCTTGCCAATACTTGTTCGGGTGTGCCCATAGCTACAATTGCACCGCCATGCTTGCCTGCTTTGGGTCCAATATCTATTAAATAATCTGCTGCCAGCATAATATCTTTATCGTGTTCTACTACCAATACGCTGTTGCCAATATCACGTAAATTTTGTAAGGCGCCAATCAGCCGCTGGTTATCCCTTTGGTGCAGCCCAATGCTCGGCTCATCTAAAATGTAAGTGATGCCTTGCAATTGCGAACCAATTTGCGTAGCTAACCTAATACGCTGAGACTCTCCACCACTTAGGCTTTTAGAAGAACGATTTAGCGTTAGGTACGTTAGCCCTACATCTAATAAAAATTGCAGGCGGTCCCGTATTTCTTTCAACACATCTTTGGCAATGGCATTTTGTTTGTTTGTCAAACGTTTTTCAACACCTTCAAACCAAACAGCCAGCTTATCTAAATTAAGGGAGCATAATTCGGCAATATTTTTTTCATCTACTTTAAACCAAAGGCTTTCTTTTCTTAAACGGCTGCCGTTACAAGTGGCGCAGGTTTTTAGTTCCATAAATTTTTCCACCCATTCCCTCATGGCTTCGGTGGTGCCGCTGCCGGTAAACCAGCGTTTTAGCATGGGGATAATGCCTTCGAAAATGGAAGTACCACCTCCGTCTCCGCTAGCTAGCGGAGGGTTATTTGAAGCGTCTGATGCAAACGTTGTTTCTGCCAAATCAAAATCATCGCCATCTTCTCCTGCACCTGATTCATTGCCGTGCAATAATATATTTAATGCCGCTTGTGGCAAGTCTTTTATTGGCTTATCTAAACTTATTTTATTTTTCTTTGCAATTACCTCAACGCTTTTGAACATGTAGGCTTCGCGCTGTTCGCCGAGTGGCGCAATGCCGCCATCTTTTATAGATAAATTCCTATCGGGCAACACCGCATCCATGCTGATGGTGTACACATTGCCCAAGCCTTTACACGTAGGGCATGCCCCGTACGGGCT
>JAYVUJ010000307.1:0-2748 GCA_043788035.1 Ferruginibacter sp.
TAGCATTTATACCAGTACAAAAAATGTAGAACGATTTTTGTATGTTTTAAGCAAATGTAAATTACCCCTGGCAGAATATAAATACATCTGCCATTATCAAATTGTTTACTCAACGCCTTCTACCAGCATTTGTAAAGTATAAATATATTCTGATGCAGTGATAAATAATGTTGTATGGGCTTTGCCTCCAAAGCAAATATTACCCACCCATTTTGCCGGTACAAGTATGTTGCCAAGTTTTATGCCAGTGCTATCATAAATGGTTACGCCATTTCCACATAGGTACACGTTGCCTTTTTCATCAAGCGTCATGCCATCAGAGCCTTGTGTTGCAAATAGAGTACGGTTATAAAGGCCGTTATTTTTATTAATTTGGTAACGGTATGTTTTATTAGCTTGTATATCTGCCACATACAAATATTTTCCATCTGGCGTACCAACAATCCCATTGGGCTGCATTAGCAAGCTATCCAGCAGCAAAGCCTTTGTTTTTCCTTTTGGCAAGTAATATATTGCCTGGTATTTTAAAGCAGGTTTTGTTCTTATCCAATAATCACGCTGGTAATAGGGGTCGGTAAAATAGATACCTCCGCTTTTATCTATCCATAAATCGTTGGGGCCATTTAACTTCAACCCATTAAAATTATTTAATAGCACCTTTACTTTTTTTTGAGGGCTTATGCTCCATATTTCATTCTTCGCATCTGCGCAGCTAACAAGGTTGCCTTGGCTGTCAAAATACATCCCGTTACTGCGGCCAGCTTTTTCCATAAACACCGATAACTTTCCTTGCGTATCATACTCCCATATTTTATTGTTGGGCTGGTCTGTAAAAAAAATGTTGCCATTTTTATCTGTCGCCGGCCCCTCTGCAAAGGCAAACTGATTTGAAACCTGTATTAGTAATGCGCCTTTACGAACGACTTTTATAGTATCAAAATTTTGTTGTTTTACAGGCTGTGCAAGAGTAATTAGTGGTAATAAAAATTGACTAGCAATTATTAAACAAATGTTTATTTTCATAATGATATAAGTTGAATACAAGTTACTACACCTAAATGTAGGATAGGCGTTTCTTATAACGAGGTTTTATAACTAATTAAAGTGCGGATTTAACGGTAAAGCCCAAACCTAATATACATTGGAGGAAAAAATGAGTAACAAAATTCATTTGTTGGCGTATTATCAAAGCGGCATAATTAACATGTTAAGCAAAAAAATGTATTACCAAAAAGGTAACATTGAAAAGTATCAGTTTTTAGCATAAAATCACTGTACTCATATTTATTTTTCCCGTCTCATAATAAAATTGATGCCCTTAAACCTTATTTTTATAGCTAAAAAAAATTATTCAAAGGCTCTTAATATTCTTATGAACAACGGAAAAATTATTATTAGCCCCTCAATATTATTATGTGCGCTGGAAAAATTATACTGAGGTTCTCAATAGTATTATTAGACCTGGAAATATTATTCTGCGAGCTGGAAATATTTTGCGGAGAGATTATTTTTTTTCCGTGGCTGTTTTGCTCATTTAAATGGATGCACCCGTGGCCTAGTGTCCTTTACCACAAGTTAGGCGTGGCCATTAACTTATCAGCAAAATAAAATTTACCATCCATTAATTGGGATTAAGCAGCTGTTTTATCCTACCCAGTTTTAACTTTTAGCATCTACTTGTGTAATAATAGTACCACCAACAGCTTTTTTTGCCTTTGCCGATAAAAACCCCGCCGATTCAATACTTCCGTGTAAAATTATTTTTTTCATTTTACCTGATTTTTTATTAAAAATTGTGAATTAATGTAAATACAAAACTGGTGTAGATTAAATTATTTTGGATAGCCTTTATTAAAATACTAGTTTGTTATTCAACAAAGCTTCAGGAAACGGAAAAATATATTTTTGAATTGACAATTTTATTTTTATGACGACTAATTTATTCTTTAATAAACGAAGCCTTTGTAAGACTTATAAAAATAAAAAAGAGAGGCTGCCTTATTGTACGGCGCCTCCCTTTCTCTCAAAAATTAGTAAAAACTACTTTCCTAAATGAATTTGGAAACCAACTTTAATACCCAAGTCTTTAATTGCTTCTTCATTTTTAAGTTTGTTTTGTCCATAAGCTAAAGCCACTTCTAAAGCAACACTTTTGTTGATAAAAAATGCTGGTCCGGCAGAAAGTTCCCATTCTGTAAATCCAACTGAAGACATTTGATAAGGTTTTTCTGTACCTATGCCAGCTGTGCCGTTCATAAATAATTTTGCATGATCGCCTAGAGGTGCAAAATAATAACGAACAAATGGAGCAAATGCAAAAGAGGTAAAATTTTTTTGCACGCCGGTAAACTGAATTGCTGCACCAACGGCAACATCTTTACCTACAAAATACCCGGCAGAAGGTGCAACTGTAACATATGTAACGGCATCGCTGCTGCCATTTTTAACTGAATGGAAAGCTGCAGACCCACCTACTAACCATGTTCCTTTTTCAGTTTGTGCATGTACAGTTACTGTGGCAATTACGATAATTGCTAAACTTAAAATTACTTTTTTCATTGTACGCGATTTATTTATTTTTTAAATGTCACCAAAAGTATAGATTAAAATTGTTACAAATTACATATTATTTTAGGTAACATGTTCGTTATCAATCGGTAACAGCGATAGTGAAACTTCTTAATTTAGCTACTATAATTTATAAACAAAATACCTTGCATCTTTAAAAACCAAAGCCTTTAATTATAA
>JAYVUJ010000308.1:0-2515 GCA_043788035.1 Ferruginibacter sp.
CTGGGTGCGTTACTTGTGTTGTTAGTACAATCTGTCCCAGTGCATTTATAAGTTTTACATAATATTGCCCTTGTGGTTGATAAGTCATTTGCAGCCCAATGGCACCTTGCATTACCGGGTTAGGGTACACGCCTATATTTTCAAAGCTTTTATCTAAAGTTACCCTTATTGCTTTGCTATAACCGATAGAGCTATCAAGGTTGATGTTTTTTATGCGGTAGAAGTAGCTGCCGGATACCGCACTTTCATCGATGCCAATGTAGGTTGCAATGCCCGTTGTATCTGCTGTTGGTGCTTTGGTAAGCATTCTTGTAAAGCTAATACTATCCGTAGATCTTTCCATTTCATAATTTTTAACCGTTAGTTCATGGGCAACCTTCCACTCCACTACCATATTTTTAACTTGCTGGGCTGCTGTCAAACTAGTGTATTGCAATGGCAATGGCTTAGCCTTAAACACAATGCGGAACCTGTTTGCGGCCTGCGATGCAGCATTGGCATCTATTTCAAAGTTTACAGTAGTGTTGTTGTTAATTTTAATGTTTGTGCGCTTGCTGGTATAGTTATCTTCTAAAATCGGTATCAGCATATCATCCATATCAGAAGCCTGGAACTTAAACTGGTATTTCCTTTGCTTTACTTTAATAAACTTATAAAAGAGTGTGTCATTTACAGTTACCGGAGGCCGCCTGTCTGCAACTAAAAATGTATTGCCATTTAGTAGTCCGAATGTTTCAAGCACATTGTTAAACTTTAGTGCATCCTGTTGATCTATACTGCTATGGAATTGATTATCAAACTGTGCAATATTTCCATCCGCCAGTATAGTGGTACTATCAGCATTTAAGAGATAAAGGTCTGTGCGGAAAGCTGGCAATGGAGCACCCGCTACCCTAAATATCGAGAGGTTATTAGCAGTAGATTTTGCAGTTTCAACAAAAGTAAGCAGTGCGGCACCGGTTAATTGTGTCTGTACAAAAACAGCCTGGCTCGATTGAATTACTTTGGTTTGGTTACCAGGGCTTGTTGGCACAACAGTGTATGTACCACTATTAGTTGGGTCATCAACCAATACATAGCCACCTTGTTGAGTATTATAATACGGGTCCCATGCGTAAAAGCGGTTTAAAAGGTTTGTTCTTATAAGCTTGCTAAAATCTACCGGCGATGCGTATGGGTTTCCTATAAGCGAGTATGCATTTACGGTTGGTGTTACAGAAAAAGCTTGTGCGTTTGTCTGCAGCTTACCAATACTGCTTAAGGTGGTAGTGGTAGTGTTGGGGATAATAAAATTATTAGAAACCCTGTCTCCCCGCACAAACATAAAATAGCCCTTATTATCTGTGGAACCAGTATTTAAAGACAAATTTGTAGTACGTGTATTTGTAACCGGGGTAAGGCTGCTGCCTACTTTTAAGGATGTATTGCTAAGCGGGCTAACATCCATGCCATTAACAGCAGGGTTTGCACCGGGCCCACTTACATAAGTACCACGGCCTGCGGTATAAACCCCACCATTTTGCCAGGTATCAAATACTAAGCCTGCACCGCTCAACGGAGCTGTTAACAGGCGCCATGCCCTTCGTGCGGGATAATAACGTTCTACCGTCACTTTACCTGTAAATGTATTGCCGCTATTAGCTCCATTGTTGGTAATATCTGCTACCCTCGCCGTACTTGTTGCAGTAGATATCAGCACAATATTATCACCTGTGCTTAGGTTAGAGTTATTTACGTTGCCGAAAGAAAGCGCGCCTGTAATTTTAAGCAGGCTGCCTGCGGTATTGCTTACTACAAGACCTGCTGTATTGGTTACCGTAAGGTTCATCATAGTGTTATTGAGAAATGTGCTGCCGGCTATATTCTGCGTACTGGTACCATTAAATTCGATAGTGCCTGCAGTAGCATTTAGAGTACCGGCATTAGTTAACGAGCCTGCCATTTGCAAAGTACCAACAATGGTTAAATATGCACCTGATTTTATATCTAGGTTAGTTATTTGCGGTGGCGTGCCTGCACCCAATACACAGGCAAAAGGAGTACCTGCCGGTATGGTAACCGTTGGGCATACTGTTGTTGGTACTACCCCATCGCTCCAGTTAGCGGCTGTGTACCAGCTTGTGCTTACGGTACCTGCCCAAAGGTCTTGCACTGCTACTGTGCCTATAGTAGAGTATAAGCTGCCGCAGCCATTGCTTAGCAGCACCCTATAATTAGTGGTAGTGGCTATATTAGAATAGGATTGTGATATAGTATTGTTGACAATGTTCGTCCAGGTACTACCATTATCGATTGATGATTCCCAACGTATGATTGAACCTGTTTGTCCGATTAAAGTAAATGTGCCGCTGCTGCCTAAACACACATTTATAGAAGCAAGTGTACCACCCACAGGTTGCGCTTGCACTGTTATTGTGCCAGTTGCGGTTGCGGTAGCACAGGTGCCGGTAGTTGTAACATTGTAATTATATACCCCTGCTACTGTGGGGGTACCGCTTATAGTAAATGCCATGCC
>JAYVUJ010000309.1:0-2728 GCA_043788035.1 Ferruginibacter sp.
CCTGTTAAAGCCCAATATCCCCATCCAACAGCATTGGAACCAGATACATATATTGCTGCTAGTCCTACGGTTGTCATGACAGTAGCAGTCACTACTGCAAGCTTCCCAACATAATTTAGTGTACTAGAAGTTGAACTATAGGAATTTTTGTAGTTCCTGAAATTTTTCTATCAACAAGCCCCATTTGAGTTTGGGTCCTTTCAAATTCAGGCTTTGGTAATAAATAATTAGTTTCAATATGCTCAAATTCAGCTTTTGAAGTAACCTTTTGTGCATAAAGGTATTTATTGCGCTCGTATGCCTTACTTGAATTATCTAGCAGGTTTTGTGCATCTTCATATTGTTTTATAATGCGCCTGTACTCAAGCGGACCGGTAACAAATTTTATTTTTGCCAATGGCTGGCCAACTATTATTTTTTGCCCAATTGTTACATATAGCAATTCTATTACGCCACAAATATTGGATTTTACTTCTATCTCTTCTTTGGGAACTATACTGCCTTGACCAATAAGTGCACTTTTTATATCTTTATAACTTGCATGAACAACAGGCTTGGCTTGTAAGTTATTTTTACCAGTGAAGTAAAAATAAATAACGAACCCTATTAAGATTGCCAATATTATGGTTACTGTAATTTTCAATTAGTTTTGCGCACGGGTTAAAATGGAAATTAAATATATGGCTAATTAAATATAACAAAGCATATATATGTGACTTATATATTAGATATACCATCACTATTATGCGCCAGTAAAATATCCTATAAAATTAAGGAGTGTTAAATAAAAAGATTAAACTACTCTAGCTGCAATAGCCTTAGCTGCAATAAACCCAGTAGTCCATGCATTTTGAAAATTAAAGCCTCCTGTAACGCCATCTGTGTCTATTACTTCGCCACAAAAAAATAAGTTGGATGCAAACTTGCTCTCCATTGTATTATGGTCTATTTCACTTAAAACGATGCCGCCGGCTGTTACAAATTCTTCTTTAAAAGTTGTTTTGCCATTTACGGCAAACTCTTGCGCACATAAAATTTTAATCAGCTTATTTTGTTCTTTGGCGGGAAGGTCTGCCCAGCGCATGTCTTCATTAATGCCTGCTTGCTGCAGTAAATAGCTCCACAATCTTTGTGGCAATAAAAAGGGGTTTCGGTTGCTTATTTTTTGTGGGGCCGCCTCAAATCTAACCTGTTGAAGTTTATCTTTAAGGGTTTGCTCGTTATATGCGGGAACCCAATTTACAATAGCAGTAAATTTATAATTAGCAGTAGCGAATTGCCTTGCGCCCCAGGCAGATAATTTTAGAATTGCCGGGCCACTCATGCCCCAATGAGTTATCAAAAGCGGGCCCTGTCCAGCTAATTTAGTGCCTGCAATTTTTACTGATACATTCTCTGCCACAACGCCCATTAATACCGTAATTAGGTTGCCAGGCATGTTAAATGTAAATAAAGAAGGAACAGGTGATTCAACAGTGTGCCCTATTTTTTGAAGCCACTCAAATTGTGTGGATTTTGGATAACCGCCACTGGCGACACAAATAAAATCCGCCTCCAGGGTAGTTTCGTTGGCAAATAAAAGTTGCCATCTATTAGGTAGTTTATTAAGGGATTTCACCTCTTTGTTTATCCATATTTCAATGCCATATTTATTCACTTCCTGCATCAGGCAATCAACAATCGTCTGTGAAGTATTGCTCACCGGAAACATCCTGCCGTCTGGCTCTGTTTTTAACTCAACGCCTCTTTCCTTAAACCATTCAATAGTATCTGTAGTAAAAAATTGATGGAAAGCTTTCTTTAAAAAACTGCCGCCACGTGGATATTTCTTTACCATTTCAGCCATGCTAAAACAAGCATGCGTAACATTACACCGCCCGCCACCGCTTACGCTAACTTTACTCAGCAGTTTACCGGTCTTTTCAACTATGGTTATTTTTAATGATGGGTTCATCTTAGCTGCGTTTACAGCACAAAAAAATCCGGCGGCACCCCCACCAATAACAATTAGCCTATTACGCCCATCCCCTAAAGCGGTGTAATTATTAAGTTCATTTATAGAATTACTCATTCAATATCTTTCTTGTACTATTAATTTAACTTCAAAAACAGAAGGCACAAACACCCCTTTAGCAGATGGGTGGAGTTAATAGTCGGAACATAAATTTACGTTCGCCCTTTCGTTTACTTCTATTTCTATGAAGGAAGATAAAATATCAGCTTTGCCACCTCTTTGCACGCAAATAGTGTGTTCAAAATGTGCCGCAGGCTTACCGTCTTCAGTGCGTATCGTCCAGCCATCTTTATCATGGAAAACATCTTTGGTACCTAGGTTTATCATAGGTTCAATCGCTATCACCATGCCTTCCTTCAGTTTGGCACCTGTGCCTCTTTTTCCATAGTTTGGCACTTGCGGGTCTTCATGTAAATGCCTTCCTACGCCGTGCCCTACTAATTCCCTTACTACTCCGTAGCCGTGTTCTTTCTCTGTATGGTGTTGAACTGCATAACCAATATCACCGGTCCTATTGCCATGCGTAGCTTTTTCAATTCCCTTATACAAAGATTCCTTTGTAATTTTTAGAAGCTGCTTTACTTCAGCCGCTATTTCTCCTACTGCAAAAGTGTAAGCACTATCACCATGAAATCCATTGATAAAAGTACCAACATCTACCGATACGATATCACCATCTTTTAAAGCAATTTTTGTAGGGAAGCCATGCACAAC
>JAYVUJ010000310.1:0-9204 GCA_043788035.1 Ferruginibacter sp.
TGCCATAATAACTGCTATAAAAAATCGCATAATTAAACCTGATTTTTAAATTTATATTTGGGTACAAATAAAAATAAAGCCTTGTGGTATCCACTATTGCTTACCGACTTCCTTTATCGTGACCGCAATTTTTTTAATCACATCGTCCCAAGTAACAAATATGAAAATTGGTGTACCGTATGCCGTTGTTTGGCGAGGCTATCGAATGTTGGCGTGCTGATAAGCCCACCGAATGTTGATGTAGCACCAGGGATAGAAACGGCAATCCTTTTTTTTCGGCCGCCGCAAAAAAGGATTGCAGTGAATAGCCCGACCGCAGGGGTGCCCAAAAAATTATCCTTATGCTTGATGCTTACTAAGCAACTTCTTTTTTTACTGGTGATGAAATGTGCGCCTCTTAGTATTTTGGAGCTGGTTCCTGAACAGCATCGCCTACCTGCGGGCCGTGCTCGGAAAGTTCGCTGTTTGCTATTTTTGACTTGAAGAGCGGCCATAAAAATTGAGCGTACCACTCTTCCTGCTTGTAAAATTTAATGCCGAAGGTGGTAGGATATTTACGGGTGATAATGCCCGTCTTAAAAATAATATCCCATAAAAAAAACATGTTGCCGAAGTTGCCTTTGTAATTTCCTATGCCATCATCAACAGTATCCGCATGGTGGCTTTGGTGTGTAGCAGGTGTAGAAATTAATCTTTCCAATACCCATGCGAAGGGGTGTAAAATTTTGTATTTATAGAAAGGCTTATCCCACGCAATGCTGGAATGCGCCGTTAACGTGATGAAAGATTTAATGACCGTAACCACCAGCGCAGATAAGCCGAGCCCCAGATAAACCAATGCCGCAGTTAAATAAATTTGCGAGAAGAAAACGGTATAAATAAAATTTTGCCTGCTGGCCATTGCCATGCCCATGTAAGGTGCGGAGTGGTGCGTGCGGTGGAAACGCCATAAAAAAGACAGCTGGTGATGCAGGCGATGGTACCAATATTGTGTAAGGTCATCTGCCACGCAAATGATAAAAAAGCCTCCCCAAAAAGGTACCCAGCTAAACTGGTTGGCGGCTGCTGGCAGTACAAATGGCAACACTTTTAAACTAAAAAAAGCTATTACCGGGGGCAACAAAAACTTAGGCGCTAAAAAGCAGATGATGTCAACTTTACGCTCGCTTTTTGTCCACTTATTATCGTACAGCCCAAGCCCAAACTCAATGGCACCAAGTACTATGGCAATTGCGAAGAAACCCCATGAACGGATATGCTTTAATGCCGGCTCTAAAAATTTAAATAGGGCGGGCACATCTAAATGCGCATCGGCATGTGTATTATTTATCCAGGGGTGCTCGCCTTTTGATGCAAAATAAAAGTACAATGCCAGTATGGGCAGCGCATAAATTAACAAGCTTATAGAAATATCCCTACTAATTTTTTTTGTTGATGTGGTGTCTGTTGCCATGATGATAATTTTACTTAGTTAATAAAAATTTGATGAGCAATAAGCCACCGCTAATGATAAGTAGTGGCACTACAAAAATTACAAAGCCTACGGCTATTTTTTTTATGAGGATGTTTACATCTGTTATAGTCATACTGTTTATTTTTAAAAAGATGATTACTTTATGGGTGCCTGTGTATCGCTTCCGTTGAGGTGATGTATTTTTTTATTGTATACATCATACCAATCTATTAGTGGATAGAGGTGGTTCTTTTCTGCCTGCTGGTCGAATATTTTTTTAAGCTCATCTAGCTTTTCAGGATACTTTTTTGCCAAGTCGATACGTTCGTTAAAATCTTCGTTGATATTGTACAGTTGCCATACATCATCGGTAAAGCTTTTATCGGCTACGGTTTCTACGGGCTTAAAATCGAAGTCAATATTATCTGGATGATGGGCTGCTGCTGCCTTCCATCCGTTGGAGTAAATAGAGCGGGAGCCAAAAATATAATAGTGCTGCAACGTATGCCTCGATGGGGCTTTTGCATCATCGAAAGAATAGAGCAGCGAAGTGCCTTGTATAGTATCTTGTTTTATGCCGCGAACATATTCTGGTGCTTTTATTTGTAAGAACTCCAAAGTGGTTGGCAAAATATCTATCACATGCCCGTACTGGTTACGGATAGCCCCTTTTTCTTTAATGCCCTTTGGATAAAAAACAATCAGCGGGTTGTGTGTGCCGCCTTCAGCATCAGCATCCTGTTTCCACTCTTTAAAAGGCGTGTTGGCAGCCTGCGCCCAACCCAAAGGGTAATTTGTAAAGCCTGCCGCAGTGCCGATGGAATCTATATGCTGCAGGTTTACTTTTAAAGATTCCGTTTCTGTTTTAGCACGGGCAGGGTTTGTTACGGGCGTTATTACGCCTTCCAGAGTGCCTTCTTTGCTAGCACCGTTATCGCCGATGATGGCATACACAATGGTATTTTCAAGCAGGTTATTTTCTTTTAAATAATTGATAACCCTACCAATTTGAAAATCGGTGTAGGTAAGGTAACCGGCGTATACTTCAAAAAAACGTTCGAATAATTTTTTCTGTTCCGTTGATAAAGAGTTCCATTCCTGCACCCTTGTATTGCGTGGGGGCAGTTGCGCATAGGCAGGTATGATGCCTTGCTTTTTTTGATTGGCGAATACTTTTTCACGGAACACATCCCAGCCTTCGTCAAACTTTCCTTTATACTGGTCGCTCCAATATTTATCCACCTGATGTGGCGCATGCGTTGCACCGGGCGAGTAGTATAAAAAGAAGGGCTTGCCGGGTGCACTCTTTTGCTGGCGGGCAATATAGCTGATGGCCTTGTCGGTTATCTGCTCGTTTAAGTGCCTGCCATCGGGCGTTACATGGGCGTTGTCTTCTACTAAATCTGGTTTGTACTGGTCGGTCTGCGAGCCTAAAAATCCAAAGAAATGTTCAAAGCCTTTGCCGTTTGGCCAGCGGTCGAACGGCCCTGCATCGGTAGCATCTTCATCTGGCGTTAAGCCATATTTACCAACAGCAAAAGTGTTGTAGCCATTGTCGCGAAGTATCTCCGCGATGGTGGCGTCTTTCGATGGTATCCTTCCATCATACCCTGGAAAGCCGGCAGACATTTCGATATGCGAGAATCCGCCTTCATGCACATAATGGCTATTGCGGCCGGTAAGCAAGGCCGATCGGGTTGGCGCACATATGGCGCAGGTATGAAAATTGGTGTACCGTAAACCGTTGTTGGCAAGGCTATCCAAAGTTGGTGTACGTATCAATCCGCCAAAGGTGCTGGATGCGCCAAAACCAACATCATCCAATATTATCACCACTACATTTGGTGAACCAGCAGGTGCTTTGGCTGGTGCTGCCCACCACTCTTTTGAGTCTGCCAATGTTTTGCCTACAGTGCCCTGGTAGGTTTGCTCAGCTATATTTTGAGCCACTAGCGCTAAAGGTAGAATGCTGCTTATGAGCAATACCGTTGCAATTATCTTCTTCATATATAAATAAGGTTTTTTAATTTTTTAAGATGGTTGTATTTTGCTGCCCAGCATTTTACCAACCCGGGTTTTGTTTAAAATTCGGGTTGCTGCCAGCATATAAATCAATCTCTGTCTGCGGTATAGGAAATAGCGTATCTTTCAATGCTGCCGCAGCTTTCGGGTTACCCGGCATACTTTGTATTGCGGTAAGGTAGTATTGCCCGGGACCTTTATCCGTCCTTCTTACAAGGTCGAACCAGCGCTGGCTTTCCTGTATAAATTCACGTCTTCTTTCTAAAAAAATAATATCCCTCAAATCTGTTTGGCTTAAGCCTGATGGCAGGTCGCCAATATCTTTTGAATAATTTCCATTACCAGTGTAAGATCCATACGCCCTGCCCCGAACAATATTGATAGCCCTTAATGCATCTGTAGTTGGAGCACCATTTATTTCATTTAAAGCCTCCGCATACAGCAGTAATATTTCCGCATAGCGGATAACCGGAAAATTGATTTTACTATTGGCACCCTGGCTACTTAAGTTGGCAGTGATGCCACCAGATTGGTCTACAAATTTTAAGAAATTATAAAACGGCCATTTAACCAATTTCAATGTAGACTGGTTAAAAAGAGAATCATAAAAAGTGGTGCTCCTGCGTTGGTCTGTAACATCAAATAGGTTTTCTATTATAGATGCATCTGCTGGTATATCAGCAGTATAAGCCGAAGTTGTCCAGGTAAAAGAACTTAAATTTTGGGTGCTAACAAAACCACCGGAAGTACCATTAAACTGAGCAGAGAATATATGTTCCTTACCATTTTTTGTTGCAGGCTGAAATGCATCTGAAAATTTTATAAAAAGGTCGTAGCCATAATTACCAGTAGCGTTGCTAAAGCCGGTGCCTGCAGTGATTACTTTTTCCAATGTAGTTTTAGCGCTTGCCCAATTTTGCCTTGTTACGTATACCTTAGCCAGTAATGCCTGTGCAGCGCCACTTGTAGCCCGCCCTACATTTACGCCGCTATAGGTATTTGGTAGCAGCGCAGCACTATCAAGGTCTGCAATAATTTGGTAATACACAGAATCTTTCGGTTTCCTATCCACCTTTAATGCGGTTAAATCTAAAGAGTTAAGGTTATGCAGTACTACCGGCACATCGCCAAATAAACGCACCAGGTTAAAATAATGCAATGCCCTTATAAACCTTGCTTCCCTTACTAAATTTAAAGCCGTATGCGATGGGTCTACAAATTGTGCCGCAGGTATCTGCAGTATTTTATCAATAGCAATATTGGCTTTGTTTATACCCCAATATAATTGCGCATACAATTTATGTACCCTATCATTGGTGCTTACATACGTTGCGGTACCTAAAGCGCGTACATCCGGGTTAGTGTTGCTGGGGCTGTACACCTGGTTGTCGCTGGCATTATCCACCAGTAAATTTAGGTTGCGCCCATAAATCGAAAAATCGTTGTTTACATCTGTGCTTAGTGAGCTGTATACCGCTGTAACAGCAGCCACTGCATCTGCCTGTGTTTTATAAAAGCTTGCAGGGGTAAGGTTTCCCAGCGGCTCTTCTTTTAATTTATTGCAAGATGATAGCATGCCGGCTATTGTTAAAGCTATTGCTGTGGTTATAATTATCCTTTTCATTTTTAAGTATTTTATATTGCTAAAAAACGACAGTAACGCCTGCCAGGTATGTTTTATAATTAGGGTAAACACCATAATCTATACCGGGCTGCAAATTATTTTGGTCGTAAAAATTTGCCTCTGGGTTGGTGCCGGAATAAGACGTGATTGTGAATAAATTTTGTGCGGAGATGCTGAACCTAATTTGCTTGGCACCAACTTTTGCCGCCATTTTTTTTGGTAAATTATATGCGATGGCAATATTTTTCAGCCTGATGTAAGAGCCGTTTTCAATGTACGTATCCTGTACTTGCACCACTGGCGCATTCACTACTTTAGGAAACTTGCCAGTAGGGTTGGCCACAGAATCCCACCTATCTAACAACACTGTTGATACGTTACCGGTAGTGGTAGTTTTTTCCAATTGCTGCTGCAGCAGGTTAAAGATTTTATTGCCGTACGAACCCTGGAGAAGAAAGTTTACATCAAAATCTTTGTAGGTTACTGTGTTACTGAAGCTTGCAGTAAACTTTGCCTGCGCACTGCCTAAGGCGTGCTTGTCGTTGGTAGTAATAGCTGCTCCAGTAAAACCATTGGCGTGCAAATATTTTCTATCACCGGTAACCTGGGATACACCGGTTAACCTTGGTGCAGGGGTAGGCCCATATACATCTGCAGTAGTTAATAATCCAGCAGTGCTGTATCCCCAAAAAGTTCCTACAGGCAAGCCCACCCTTACTATTACCGGAGATACCTGACCGGTTGGCGCTACCGGCTGAAAAGATTTACTAGGGCCAAGGCTTACTATCTTGCTGGAATTTTTTGCATAGATTAACGTTGATTTCCAGGAGAAATCGCTTGTCTTAATATTCTCTGTCGTCAATGCAAGCTCAATGCCTTTGTTATCAAGGCTGCCAATATTTTCTGATACAAATGAATAGCCTGTAGACAATGGTATTAACCCGCCGCCACTAACAAATAAATTGCTTGTCTTTTTATAATACACGTCAGCAGTGAAGCTGATGCGGTTATTAAAAAAGCCCAGGTCAACACCGCCATTATATTGCGTAGTGGTTTCCCAGGTTAAATTTGGGTTAGATGGTTGCGAAGGAGAAAGCCCATTTGTAGCAGTTAAGGTACTGCCAAAATAATAGCCGTTGCTATTAATGGTAGCGATAGAACTATAGGCCGGAAAATTCGCATTGCCCGCTTTACCAGCTGTCAGCCTTACTTTCAGGTTGTTGATAGTTTTATCAAATTGCTTAAAGAAAGTTTCTTCAGAAGCATTCCATGATAAGCCAATAGCCGGAAAGAAGCCCCATTTATTGTTAGCACCTGTAGTTGAGGCGCCATCTGCCCTACCCGATACGGTAACGTTGTACTTATGTTCAAAAGAATATGTTACCCTGCCCAGCCAACTGTTCCATGTTTGTTTGGCTTCGCCCGAACCGGTTACTTTATTAGCCGTAGCCAGGTATAAATTATTATAACTCAACGCATCTGATGGAAACGATTGCCCTGCAAGAAAAGTATTTTCAGATTTTTGGTATTGTGTAGTATACCCCCCTAGCACGTTCACAAAATGCTTGTTATTAAAAGCATGGTCGTACGTGATAGTATTCTCATTAAGCCAGCCTAAATAATTGATAGTGCCAATAGAGCCAGAGCCTGTTATGATACCACTGTTATTACCATCAGTAGTATAAGAAGGCGCAAAATAATTTAGTTTTGTATTGAGGATATCTGTACCAAAGGTTGCCTTGACTGTAAGCCCTTCAAGCAATTTATATTCAGCAGAAAAGTTGGCTAAAATGCGGGTAAGCTTTGTTTCGTTGGTAATAGCAGTAATGTTCCGTATAGGGTTGTCCGTGTACTGTTGCCCCCCAATGGTATTAATGGTAGAGCTAAGCGCGGGCTGCAATGTAGTATTGTAAGTTCCATCTGCATTTTTAATAGTTTGCAATGGGTTGGTAAAGTATAAAGAAGAGAAAGCATTGCCAAAACCGATACTGTTATAAGCCGCTCCAGTCAATTTGTTTTCATCCGAACTGCTACCAAATATACTGGCCGCTATTTTTAATTCCGGCGTATAATTCTTCTCGAAATTAAAGCGGGCAGAGTACCTTTTAAAGTCGGTTGCAAGTAAGTTTCCCTTTTGGCCAAAGTAATTGCCTTGTATGGAATAGCGGCTTTTTTCATCGCCGCCATAAATGCTTAACTGGTGGTTTTGCGTGTTGCCGGTACGTATAACAGCGTTAGGCCAGTTATTGGTTACGCCAGCATTGCCCAGCGAATCAATGATAACTTTATTGGCGGCTAAACCAGCTTGTATGGTAGGTGTTGCCTTGTATAGCCCATCATATAATTTTGCCCATTGAGGCCCATCCAGTACAGTAATGGTTTTATCTACATGCTGTAAACCGTACGAGCCGGTATAACTAATATTGTTTGAGCCTTTGGTGCCTTTTTTTGTAGTGATGATAACCACGCCATTAGCGCCCCTTGACCCGTAAATAGCTGTTGCGGATGCATCTTTCAAAACATCGATGGTTTCAATATCTCCCGGGTTAATGGTCGCCAACCCATTGGTTGAAACACCCGAGACTGCCGTGCCTGATGCAGGGTTTAAATTGGCAAGCCCGTTATCATTGTAATAAATAAAGCCATCAATAACATACAACGGATCGTTGCCAAAACTAAGCGAGTTACCGCCACGTATGCGTATGCTTGATGTAGCACCAGGCTGACCTGAGCTTTGTGTAACGTTAACACCTGCCACTGCACCCTGCAGCATATTATCGAATGATGGTGATACCTGGCTTAAATTTTCTTTAGGGATCGATGCGATGGAACCGGTTACATCTTTTCTCCGCTGCGTGCCATAACCAACAATGGCAACCTCTGCCAGTTGGTTACTATTTTCTGTTAGTGTTACAGTAAGTGCATCGTTATTGGTTACCTTGACATCCTGCGTTTGGTAACCAACAAAACTTACCGATATAATAAACGGTATCTTTTTATAAGTAGTTATAATAAACGCACCTTTATCATTGGTAGTAACGGCGTTGGTAGAGCCTTGTAAATGAATAGTGGCGCCGGATAAGCCGGTTTTACCTTTCGCTTCCAGCACCTGGCCTTTCAAATTTATCTGGTCGCTGCCCTGTGATTTACCCCACAATGCAAGGGCTAATAAAAAAGCAAGCATTGCGAACCGCTTACTCATTTCAAAAAATTTAATTGTACGCATAAGTTGATTAGTTTGATTTTATGATCAGCTTATTGTATAAAAAAACGTAGAAAAAGGCTTACAGCTTATCCCTATATTTGTAGTGTACAATAAGACCGATAGCAACGTGCGTTTGCACATTGTTATTAATTTTCCAAGTCTTGTTTGTTACCGGCCAGGGCTGCTCTAACAGTTCCTGGCCAATTTATTTTTGGCGTAAAATCATCCACCCGTCACGGGCCAGCCCTAAGGGTTGCTTCTAAATATTTTTTGCTATATTTTTTTAATACCGCGCCGCCTAAATAAACGGGCACTACCAACTGTATATAATAATACATATGCTTATTTGATAAATAATAAAAAAAGTTATAAGAGGAAAAAGGCTTTTTAAAAATTAGCAGCAACAACAACAGCTCCGCCTGTAAAGCATTACAGCCCTGCATAAACAGTGGGCGCAAAGTAAATTATGTTGTGTTAATAACGGCATCTTAATGGTTGCTGCCCGAGGGCATTTGTTTTAAAATTATTATTCTGTGCTTGTTTTTGGCAAGCCTGTTTAATATATTGGCAAAACCTCGCTGTTATAATAAGGAGACAAAAGTATTGTTAAAATATTAGTCTACCAAATTTATAGACTACATTTTTTTAAAAAGTTTTCGGTCTTTAAGATTGTTTCTTTTTCACCCAGCCCAAGACAAAGCTATGTGGGGCTTCACAGGCGTCGCACATTTTTGCATCGGTTTTTCAGGGATCTTTTACCACTAGTTGTGGGGCTTATGCTGAAGGGCTATTTTCCGTAACAGGCATACAATGTATCTGTAGCAACATGCAGCGGCATGTTCAGCAAAATCTCGCAAACTAAATAACCAACAAATACATAACATCCTGCAGAACAGGCCG
>JAYVUJ010000311.1:0-2629 GCA_043788035.1 Ferruginibacter sp.
GTCAGGGTACTTACCTCCTTCCTTAGTTTTCTTATTTGCCTGAAAACTATAGCCCTGTGACTTCAGCAAATCACCTACCGTTACATAGCTCACCGAATATCCCTTTTCTTACAATGCAGCTTCCATATTTCTTAAGCTTTTGCTGCTCCATAAAAGTACTTTCACCGCATCGCCACGTGTATTTGGGTTAACGATTGATTCCAATGCTTCCATCAGTCCAGATTGGCTTTGTTTGTGTGTTTTACGGTCGCCGCCAACTTTTCTTAAGCTGGGTGAAAACGTATTTTTATTGACTGCTTTGTCAGCACTCAATTCTGCAATCCCTTTATCTATTCTACCCCTACTCACCCCAGCCAATTTTGCAACACGTTGTTAGCGCCCCTGCCTAAAATCTGCGCCTCGCTACCCAGATATAAACGGGCTGCACTTTCATCTAAATGCGGCAGCACTGAACTGAATTTTTTCTGTAATTCCTCATCGCTAAACATGAATAATAGTTTTTATAAACGTACTATTTATTATTTTACAAACATTAAGGCATTAACAAACAAACAAACCAGTACCTGTAAAATAAATTCCCGGCGTATGTATATTTACGATATTTACGCTTTGTAATCCCAACTTTTAATATCCAAAACTTATGCCCTTTCCAAAAAAAATCCGGTCTTTCATGTAATTATTTTGAACACTTATCTGTCAGTTTTTCTTGTACAAATTAATTTATTGTAATACACAGCCCACCATGTCGCTTCCGTTGGAGCATACTGTTTAGCCTGTTATTTTTATTATCTACCTAAACCAAATACTTGTTTATAAAACCAAATAAAAAATCAACTGACACTTCTTATTAAAACCCTATTTTAAAAATTGCCTTTATGAAAACAATTATTACCAGTTTACTTCTATTCTTATCTGCCTTTACAGCATTAAATGCTCAAACAACAATCAGCTCTTTCAGCCCGACATCGGCCCACGTGGGTACGCTTGTTACCATAAACGGAACAAATCTATCATCGCCAACATCAATAATAATTGGCGGCATTTCGGCTATACCAATAACCAATACCGGTACTGAACTGGTAGCCATGGTAATGCCGGGTGCGTTAACCGGTGCTGTAAGCGTGGGCACGGTCAGTGGGGCATCTAATTTTACAGTTACCCAGTCTCAAACGCTCAATACCCAGCAGGGTAGTAAGCTGGTAGGTACGGGCAGTAGCAGCGATGCTCGGCAGGGCACTTCCGTAGCAGTAAGCGCGGCTGGCAATACGGCGATAGTGGGCGGATTTTATGATAACGGTCAGCAGGGTGCCGCCTGGGTGTACGTGGCAGCAGGAGCAGGAGCAGTTTTGCCAGTAGCTTTATTAGACTTTAATGCCAGGCTAAACACAAACGGAACGGTTCAACTAAACTGGTCAACAGCATCAGAAGCAAACAATAACTATTTTGCGGTTCTACGTTCTACAAACGGCGTAAGCTTTACCACCATAGGTAAAATAACTGCAGTTGGAAATTCAACGCAAGTGCAGCGGTATCATTTTATAGATCACTCCCCACTATCGGGCATAAACTATTATAAACTAGTACAATATGATATAGACGGGAAGAAAAAGGATTTGGGTATTAGGGCTGTTAAAATTTCTTTAACAACTAACTATTTAATGGTTTACCCTAACCCAAGTAAAGATGCAGTGCACCTGCGCTTTGCAGCCAATATTTACCAGAAATTAGAACTGGTAGATATTACCGGAAAAGTACGCATTACCAGGTCCGTAGGCAAGCAGGCAAGCAACATTACCTTAAATATTAGCAGCCTTGCTGTAAGGTATGTACACTATTAGCCTAATTGGCGAAACTGGTGTTATAAAAAAACAAATTGTACAGCAATAAAACACCCTTTATTATCATTTTATAGCGTCTGCTTCCACAAAAGAAGTAGACGCTTTTTTTTCGCTGCACCTTTTTCCTTTGCCTTATAATAAACACTGCCGTATAATCCGCATTGCAACTAACCAAACCCAAATTCAGTAATATTGTGGGTTTGAATTTTTTTGGATGGCGGTTTGTGTACTACAAATTTAATTTGCTTAAAGGGTTTCGATTTTTGTTATTGCAGGGCATGGTGGATTTTTATAAGATCTTCAGTTGGTTGAGTGCGTCGCTTAATTTGTATTATTTTGACGTAACTGTTTTGTGCTGTTGATGATTTGATTGCGGCTTGTAAAAAAACCTACCCAGCCTATAAAAATATTTTTTGAAACCTTGCCGCCGGGCATATTATCAAAACAAATTGAAGGTGGCTCTATAACCATTGGCAACATGCGGATAGGCCTGAAACCAGATATATATACTGCCGATAAAAGCAAGATTGCCCAAACCCCTCAATGGTTTAGCCGCTCAGAAGTGTATTGTAAAAACAAACTGCGCATTATGGTACATAAGGGCAACCCTAAAAATATAAAAGGTCTTGCAGGTATGGCGAAGAAGGAGGTGAGGATAAGCATGCCCAACCCTGCCTGGGAAGGTATTGGAAAACGCATAGAAGAAGCGCATGTTAAAGCCGGTGGTGAAGCACTTAAAAAACCGTGATGGAATTTAAGGTTAAAGATAGCAGCACTTTTTTAACACAGAT
>JAYVUJ010000312.1:0-7219 GCA_043788035.1 Ferruginibacter sp.
GGTAACGTACTACCTGAATTTACTGAAGAGGATAAATTATTTTCTATTGAAGAAGGTGAAGATCCGGGAGGAGCATGTTTAGTTTTGGTTTGTATTTTCTTTTCATCATTTTGTATTCCCAAATTTGTTTGTTCATCTCCGAAGCCTTCAAGAAGCTTTGTTTGTAATTTAGGCTTACTGGTTTTTTTTTCTTGTATAGCTTTTAATTCATCCGCTAACATGTCAATATCGTCTCTGCTAACTGTTGTGTGGTTTTGAGTAAAGGTTTCAAGGTTCTTTAAATGGTTTGGATTGCTGCTGCGCCTTAGCTTATCGGCAAATTTATAAAATTCGGTCAATTCAATGCTGGCCCATTCTGCTTTTAGCCAATTCCAATCACCATCAGGATATAGCTGTTGTATTTCATTGATGAAAAAATACCTGCCACGCTCTATTGCATACCTGGGGCTTGCCGGACCAATTGCGGGAAGCCTATAGAAGAAATCAATAATTTCTTTTTTAAAATCTTCTATTTTTTTCACTACTTTATTTTCACCGCCGCCTGCCTTATCCGATAAAAACTTTTCTGCGCCGCCTTTTTCAGATAAAGGCGATTCAAGTTTTAGCGATTTCGTATCAGGTGTTTTAAAACTGCCGTTTTCATCAAACTGGAAAGGAAATTTTAAACTTAGTTGCCCGAGGTTACCAAAATCCATTTTAGCCAGCTCCCAATCTTTTTTCCAAAGGTTTATTTTAGTTAAAAAAAGATTAAGATCAACGGATATGCCTCCTGTGATGGCGCCTGAAATAACTATAGCACCATCCAAACTGGCGACTGAGGGTATAAATTGAAGCCCCTCGTTGGCAGACCATGATAAATTTAAGTTGGCTTTGGCTCCAGCTACAACATGAAGTTTTAGGGTTCCGCCAACATTGGCGCTAATATTCAAAACTAATGCACGGACTCCGATTATAAACTTCACACCTAGGTCAATGCCAGCTTCTGCCTTAATTTCCGGAGTGATTGTAGTATCAATTTTGGCAGACTTAGGATCAAATATATCAGTGTCTTGCAATTTAAGCAGGACACTGATCATAGGAACTCCAATATCTGCCATCGCATACCCATTACCTTCGATATGTAAAAAAATGTCGCCAATGCCAATGCTAAATATTGGGATGTCAGGAGTACCTATTTCAAAAATGATTTGTCTAAATTTGAGTAAATTTTCTTTATTTAATAGAGGTTGATTTTCAACTTTTAATTCGCCACTAATCAATATTTTTCCTTGCTGGGTAAATTTTATGTTTACCATTTGATTGATGTGCTCACCAAGCTGAATTTTGATTGACCCGGTTCCGAAAAGATGCAGCTCTTTCCCTTCGCCGGTAGCATCCTTTTTGCCGGTAGTCTCATTTACGAGGGCATTTGTAGCGCCGAGTGTAATATTTCCTGTAATAAATTTCCCAACTTTTATATCATCTATAGCTGCTGCAGTTTCAAAAGTGCCTTTGTCATATTTAATACTTGCATTAATAGTTTTAAAGTTGGGGATCACAATATTTACACTACCCGAGATACCCAGAGAAAGCCCTGTATTTTCATCACCATCTCCGCCTGAACTTAGTGTTACAGTTATATTTGGATCTTGAATATATTTGCTCTTGAAATCAAACTGAGTAGTTAAGGAAAGATTAAATGCTCCGCCAATATATGTTGCATCAATGGAAGCGGATTTAACACCCGGCACATTTAAGTTAGCATTTCCATTAAAAGACAACACCTTTCCTTTATACGCAACTGTAATTATGGCATTGTCAATGCCTTTTATTTTGCCTTTGCTGATGGATAAGATACCGCCAATTTCCCACGCGTCACCGCCTTCTTTATCTTTGGCACTTTCGTAACCTACAGTGATTGTTGCTTTATCAAACGTTTTAGTATCAAAATTAAATTTACCTTTTAACTCGAACCCATTGTTATTACCAGTAGCAGTAATTTGCCCTTTACCAACCTTCGAAATACTAAAATCAACCAATCCTGAAGCGCCAAAACCACTTTGGGTACTGAGGCTAAGAGTTAAAGCTGCTTCGTCAATTTTTATTGGCCCAATAGAGCCAAGCTCACTGGCAGCAAATGTTTTTTGAATGGAAAGGTCTCTGCCAATAAGGAAGACCTCTATTGGAGTATTTTTCAAAAAGCTTGGTGATGGTGCCTTAATAAATCCTTTTGCGGTAATGTTTAACCCTTCATCTAAATCTGGAGGCTCAAACTCAATCAGGCTTAAATAGTGAAGTTTGAGGTTTGCCATTTTATTGCCAAAACCAGCTGCTTTAAAAGTTTGTGCTTCTCCGGTGGGTGTAAGGATATACTCTTCAACCTCTGGCTTACCTTCAGTATGGTTGCCATTAAGTATCTGCATAGCCATGATCTTGGAAATAGTTCCGCCAGAGCCATCATCATTTAGTTTTCCATCTGTAGTTAATTCATAACTTCCTATGCTAAATTTATTTTGAACATAGGGCAATATAATACCTCCCCCTTTTTTATTTGATTTAAGGATAAAATGATCTTTTTTCAAATCTAACTTTTCCAATAAAACCAATTTATCCCTTAATGGATTTTTTGTCGCTTCTTTCAAAGTACTAGCCAAAATTTCCTGGTCCGGAGGTACAGTAGGCGGAATTTTTTCAGTATCTTTTGCTACAATGTTATAATTTTCTCGAGCTTCATCGGCTGAGGTAACCAACTTTCCCGGTTCGATAAATTCATTGTAATGTTTTAAAATCCCACTAATATCACTACGGATAAATTCTTTCATTACAGACCCCAGGTTGTTGTTGACAGCGGCACTCAACAGCATAAGATTTTCCTTGTTGTCTGCCTTGCCAGCCGCCACCTGGTAATCCAAGATATGCTCCACCTGAAAAGCCATTGTTATACCCTCTGTATTCCATTTTGAAATCAATGCACCATTTTGCAGTTCGCTAAATGATCCGGTAATAACAGCAGTCCCCTGACCCGTTTTTAATTTGAGCGTATATATATTTTTAGGGTCCTTTTTAACAGCTATCGAATGGTTTTGGTCAATAAGCGCCAATGCAGTTTCAAGACTCCCGTTTACATCTGCCCGTACAAGGTTGTTCCAAACTGTAATTTGCTTTGTTGGATTATCAGCCCTTAAACCCGGCTTGGGGAGCGTAAAGTTTTTGCCCAATATATCCAGCACTGCCTGAGGGGCATTTGATTTAACCTTCAGCTTTTTGATATTAACTGTCTTTGGCATACCCTCAGTAATATCGCCTATCAGGCTTGGACAATTTTTCGTCACATCATCAATAGACAATTTAGGAACGGCGTTCTTATCACACTTGCTGGTATTATCCGGTATACGCTGAATACTTTTACCAAAAGCCGCCCCCTGCTGCACCACATGCGTAAGCTCGTGCGCCAGCAAATTTTTGCCACTATTACTGCTGGTATCGTACTTGCCGCTATTAAAATAAATATCGCTGCCATGGGTAAACGCTTGCGCAGAAATATCCTTGCTCATCTGTACCGCAGAAGAATTTTCGTGTATCCTTACTTTGCTAAAATCT
This sequence comes from Ferruginibacter sp., assembly GCA_043788035.1. GTDB lineage: Bacteria > Bacteroidota > Bacteroidia > Chitinophagales > Chitinophagaceae > Ferruginibacter. The sequence continues at coordinate 3,580 of JAYVUJ010000312.1, forward strand.
GCCCCAAAAGAAGACTCCATTTGTAAGCGGGTAGCATCGGGCAATGTATGCCCGCCGCCTTTAGAACTTTGCAGCCCGCTTTCAATATTACCAGGCGCAGCAGATTCTCCTGAAGATTTTTTTTGTACTTTACTTTCCTTTTCATCCGCTTCGCAATGGGCACATTTTCGTTGTACTGCATGCTTGTCATCCAGTAAAGTTTTATTGCTTTCAAAAATTGGTTTTTTCTGTACCATGTCCTTTTCGTGCCTACCTTCCCCCTCTTCATTTTTTTGTATTTCTTCCTCGCGGCATGTTGCGCATTTTGGCTGTAGCAAGCCTTGCGCCCGGGTTGTTTTTATTGCTGCGTTTGCTTGTTCAGCAACTGGCTTAAACCTATCAACAGAAAGCATTGTGCCATAAGCTTTTGGGGGGGATTTATCTTCACTTAAACAAGCCGCACATTTTCGCTGTATCTTTTTTACATCATCTGGCAATGGGGCATTGCTTTCAAAAATAGGTTTCTTTTGCAGGTTGCCTTTTAAAGGCACTTTGTCTTTCTCTTCTTTCTTTTTTACTTTTTCTTCCTGCTCGCACCCGGCACATTTTTTTTGCACATACGCTTTGCGAGGCATGTGCTGCACTGATGGTTTTGTTTGCACCAAAGGCGTTATGGTAGCAAGTGGAGCAACAGGTTTTGATTGAATTCCCGCTTCTATATTATTTTTTAAAGATGTATTACCGATGCTTAATCGTTGTACCACTTTGTCTGCGATGTGATCGGCTTCCTGTTCGTATTTATCATTAGGCTTGCCAATTGTAAGCTTTGTTTGTATAGCTGCATTACCGGGTTTGAAAAAGGTATTTTGAGAAGAAGAAAAAAAAGATGGATTGCCATTTGACGTTTCATTAGATAGCATAGCTTCGCCACCCTTAGCAAAAAAGGGGCTTGAAGTTTTTGTAGCTTGCGTTACTGCAGGCTTTTTTCCAACTGTGTTCATCTGCAAAAAGGTTATTCAGTTTTTAGCTGTTGCCCAGGTTTGTTTACCGCCATTCCACCTGCACTATTTCCTTCATCCACGGCAGTTTTATTATGCTTAAATTCCAGGGTAAATAATCCAGCAAAATATCTATGCTGCTTTGTTCTACCTGTACAATTACCCGCTCGCTTTTAGTAAATATTTTACCCCTGCGCTGTAAGAAACTTTCTCTTAAACCCGCTATGGACGTGTTTTGCAGCTTATCCCATTGTTGCAGCATGGCTACCAGCATATTGTTTGCTTCTTCTAATTCGGCTGGTAAAAGAATTTGTACTGCGGGTACCACACGGCTAATGGGATAAGCACAAAGCAGCTTACAAAGCACTAGTTCATGCTCTGCAGCTGTTGTGTTGCCGGTTGATAAATAATGCAGTAAAAAGATGCCCTTTAGCTGTGCGTCTGCATCCTTAAAACTATTGGCTTCCACCAAGGCTAGCCGCTTAAAAAGAAAACCTATAAAAGAGTGCGCTAACACAATACCGGCGTTCACGATAAATATGCCGTCTTTTGGGATATCGTTGCTTATAGGCTGGCTGTTAATAATTTTTCCGTAAAAAAGGGTATCGGTTGATAATAGGTTCTCAGGTATTTTTAAACCTTCATCAACAAGGGGCTCTTTATTATTTATACTGGTTTGCCCGTTTTTATTTGCTGATGTTTTATCTGGTAACGCCTTACCATTTTTATCGCTATCGGTATTTTTCTCCCCTGCAAGTAGTGCATCTGTAAGTGCTGCATTGTCATTATCGGTTTTTGTAGCCCCAACAAATTCATCTTTATCATCCATGCCCTTGTTTATGCCATCCACACCAATAAAGCTTTCGTTTTTTACAGGGCCGTTACCTGCGTTATTTATATCAAGTGCTATATCGCCTGTACCTTTTTTATCAGTATTACTTTCTGCGGCTGCTTCGCTTAAAGTTATTGAATCACTCAAATTTTCAGTAGCCTTTTCATCATCCTGCTGGCTAAAAAAAGTAGTTGATTCAATCGGCTTGTTACTGATGGCATCTCCCGCTTGGTTAGGCCTTAACTCAGTTTTATTATCCAAATTTTTACTTACCATATCCTCATCAGCAAATGCCTCGTTATCTTTTTTATTGCTGGCTATTGATTGAAATATCTGCCTCAACATTGGCCGTATGGCTGTAACAGGCTGCAATATTATTTTTTGCCATTGTATTGATGCTGAGGATAATTGAGAAACGTACGGTTGAAGTAAAATTGTGATTATTTTTTGTGTTGATAAAGGACCAGCAGCAGTAGATGCGATGGTTATTGCTTGTTGCCACAACAATTTTTTTAAGCTTATAGAAGCTAGTAATTGTAACCTAGTAAGTTCCGCTAACTGGCGTAACAGCAAAACCATTTCGTTTATTGCATCAGCCAACGTTTGCTGGTTCTTAGTAGTTAACACCGATGCCAGGTTTATTAAAAAAATATCGTCATGTTGCATGGCTATCCTATAAGCCATGCCCGGGTGATTGGCTACCAGGTTACGTAACAGGGTAATACCGGCATAGTCGGTAGCTAATACCGCCAGTACATTATTATGCCATTGCTCATTAATACAAAGCGTGTTCCAGCCCAGGTATCCATGCTGCATATAAAACATCCATTGCCTGCAATCATTTATTAAAAGTGGTTTGCGCACTGCTATTTTATTGGCTAAAGAAGCAATAAGGCTTTCTTCGATCTTTAGTTCAATTGAAGATAGAATGCTGTCGTCCCATTTATCTTTCCCGATATCTTTTTGCGGGATACTACCCAGCACTATTTCAAGCTTATCCAACACCAGTACTTCATCTTCGGTAGAATATTGGTTGAATACCTTTTCAAGCAAAGGCAATAGGCAACTGTAATAATGGCTACTGATACTATGCTGCATACCAAAAGCATCCTGCTGTTTAGCAAGGCTTAACTCAATTACCTGTTTATTGATAATGTGTTGCATACAGTTAATTTTTTATCAGCAATTGCCGTACGCTTTTTATATCTGTGTTTGGCTGATAGGCAGTTATCTCTTCGGCATGCCACTCCTCAAACAGTTGTTGCATGTTAAAACCTGCTTGCTGCAATACAATTAAGCTTGCTGATAGCAGATCGATTTTTGATGGGTCGTTTTCTTTAAAAACTACTTTATCAAGGTAGGCAAAAAGTATATTTTTAATCAATCCCTCTTTTTGCACTGATGATAATTGTGTATTTTTTCCACCTTCATTTTGAAGCAGCCCTATTATTTTTTCATTGATTTTATCCATACTTTTCGCAGGTATTTTGCCACCCAAAATATTTAATGTGCCACCTGATAATAAAGTATCGCCAGCATCCAATGGAAGGCTTTCGATATAAGTTTTATACCTGGCCAGCCTTCTGTTTAATTCAGCCGCTTCTTCCGGTAACATCTGCGTAAATGCAGGTATGGCGGGTATTACAACACTATTTACAAGCTGTATCAGTTCGTTGGCAATTGGCGTATCGTTCGAAATGGTTACGCTTACTGCCTGCGTACCAGTATCCGCACAATTAAATTTACCCCAGCCAAATAAGTCATTTGTATCAGTAAGCCGTTTAAAATTAGCTGCTGATTTTGTACTGTTGCCCGAGGTTTCTTTTAAGCA
>JAYVUJ010000313.1:0-3535 GCA_043788035.1 Ferruginibacter sp.
AAGCCCATTTTCAGTTAAAAGAGATTTTGCTTCGCTAAAACTAATTTCATTACCAATCTCCCGGGCAAATATAATATCGTGCAGTTTATTGACATACACCAGTGGGCTACTGGCATCAATATCTTTTAAAATAAGCCTGCTACCCGGCTTCATTATCTTGACTAAATCTTGTAGAAATTTTTGCCGTCCTTGTTTGGGTACATGATGAAAAACATCAATCAAAAAAATTACGTCCATTTCAGCCATTTTGGGCGGAAAATCGCAGCCATTATATTCTTCAAAATCATACTTATTTTTTGGCAATGTGCAAAATAGCTGGTTGGCATTATCAATAAGGGTTTTACTTATCTCTATGCCATACAAATAAGATGGCTTCGCAAACTCATTTAGCAACAATAAAAACTGGCCTGATCCACAACCTACATCACCTACCTTTTCGCCCTGCTGAACCATATTTATAAGGCTGATAAAAGGGCAAATAAGTGAACGGTATTTTATTTTCAGGCTGTTAATAAGGCCTGCCCCGTTTGTTTTAGTTTTTAAAAAGCGGATAATATCCGAATTGGTTAGTTCTTTTTGCATTAATTTAAGTGCTAGGTTAGTTTTGAACAAAACACAAAGGCAATTGCACCTATGACGAAGAGCTTTTGACCGCCTAAACGGTACAAATTAAAAAAATATTGCTGCAATTTATAATTGATTATCTACTACCTGGTTTTTAATTTGTATAGTACCATTTTTTCCATAATAAAATTTATCTTTTAACCTTAAAAAAGGCGCCTCCAAAAACCGGTAGCTAATTAAGCCTATGCCTATTGAGATAAGCAGTGAAACAATGGTTTCTAAAAAAACCACTTGCCAAACATGCTTATTTAAACCAGCCATTTTTGTAAGCCCCCTGGTAACTGAAATTACAAACACATGCAAGCAATATAACCCGTAGGTAATTATACCTAACCGGGATGCCCATTTGAAACGCCCCATTTTGTATAATGAGTTTTTTGCAAAACACTGTTCCAGGATAATGCATAGCATAATGCCTGATATTATTGGCCGTTCAAATACCCGCAGCCAAAAATTAGAGAGCATAAATTCATCCCTAAATAAAAAAACAAAAACGAAGAGGACATAAATAAAACAAATTACCTGTTTAGGAAGATTATATATCCTGTTTTTAAAAGAAGTTGATTGCAGCATTAGCCAGGCACCTAAACCACCAATAGCCATATCGCCTATACAAGATAAAGTATGCAATTCATTAAGGATAGGCACATCATACATTGCCCTAAAAACCATGCTGCCAGACAGTATAAAACAAAGTGGCATCCAAAATTTGTTTACCGGAAAAAAGAATAATATCAATGGCCAGGTAAGATAAAATTGTTCTTCTACCGCTACGCTCCACAATACGCCCAGCCCTATCGCATCGGGCAAACCATGGTAAATAGAATCGAAATTACTCAAAAAAGATAGGTACAACCATGGGTTAGCCGTTTCGTTAGGTAGGCCTCCTGCAAAAATTTTTGTAAAAGGAAAAATAACAAAGCCATAAAATACGCACACAAAATATAATGGCCATATCCTTAATACTCGCCTCATCCAAAAATTGGGGATATTAATAAAATTATTGGCCATTTTTTCTTTAATAAGCAAATACGTAATTAAAAAGCCGCTCAAGACAAAGAAAAAATTTACGCCGAGAAACCCATTGCCAAACAAGGAAATTTTTATAAAATGATATATTGGGACCTGAGTTATAGCAGGGTCATCCGTTATAAAGCTATGGAAAAAGAAAACCGATAAAAAACAAAAAAACCGCAAACCATCAAGATTTTCAAAATATAATTTATTATCGGGTTTGCTGCTAGTAGGCATTTGGTAAATAATCAATTTAAATTTACTAAAAACGTTCAATGTAGGAAAAGTATTATATGGAAGCAGGACTTAATGAGTGGTTCTTAAACTAGGAGTAAATTTTAAAAGCTTGTGTTGGCAAAGTAAAGGAAAAACTTTGACACAAGATTAAGTTTTACTGCAATATTATTTAGCTTTTTGTTTACACAAAGAATATTAAAACCTTACAACGGGCAGCCTGAGCTGATTTCTCTAAGCCCAGAAAATTTATCCATCTTCTGCAACAACTACTTCCGCATCGATTACCTTAATGATTGGTTTAAAATAATTTAGCGGCAACTTTATCAAAATATATAAATCTGGTTACAATATAACTATCTACTTTAATTATTATAAATTGTACCTTGTTTTAAAGAATTTAATTTAAGCTATCTTGTCTATATGAAGAATATTAAAAAGCTTGTGCTAGCCTTATCCGTTATTATTATTTTAGGAAGCTGCAAAAATAAGCCGGCAGATTACGATGCCATTTTTAATAACCGGGAAACATATTCAAAATCGGTTTTCGAATTGAATAAGGTGGTAATGGGCAATAATTTCTCTCCAGTTGTTGGCTCCCGAAATTACTTGTACGCAAACGTTGCCGCTTATGAAGTAATGGCAGCAAACAATCCGTCAAAATTTAATTCTTTAAGCGGGCAAGTAAAAGGGCTTGGAAAAATACCTTTGCCTGACTCTTCAAAAAAAATCAATACTGCATTTGCTTCCCTGCTGGCATTTTGGAAATTAGGGCAGGCGGTTACTTTTTCTACAAATGAAACAACCAGTTATGTAGATAGCTTAAAATTACTGGCAAAAAACCATGGCATGCCCGAGGAGATGTATAATAGTTCTGTAGCGTATGCAGATACTGTAGCGGCTGTAATAATGGCCTGGAGCAAAAAAGATAATTATAAAGAAACAAGGGGCATGCCCGACTATACCGTGTACAACGATAGCCCTGGCAGATGGGTACCAACGCCACCAGCATACGCAGCAGCAGCAGAGCCACACTGGAATTTGATAAGACCTGTAGTGCTGGATAGTGCCAGTGAATTTGCGCCTCCCCCGCCATTGGCTTTTAATATTACCGATAAAAATAGCCCTTACTATAAACAAGTGATGCTGTTGAAAAATAAAACAGACAGCCTTACACCAGAGCAAACGCACATTGCCGACTTTTGGGATGACAATCCTTTTAAATTAAACGTATCTGGCCATCTGGCATTTGGCACAAAAAAGTTTTCGCCGCCCGGGCACTGGATGAGCATTGTTGGGATTGCCGCAAAAAAATCTGATGCGGATTATAACACTACCGTATATGCCTATACGAAAACAGCAATCGCATTATTCGACGCTTTTATCAGTTGCTGGAATGTTAAGTACCAGTACAATACCGTGCGGCCAGAAACGGTGATCAACAAATACTTTGATGCCAGCTGGAGCCCACATTTACAAACCCCTCCATTTCCAGAATATACCTGCGGGCACTCCACCGGGTCTGCCGCTTGTGCCGTAGCCCTTACCAGTGTTTTTGGAGAAAATTTTAACTACACGGATACTACGGAAACTATGTTTGGTATTGCCAGCCGCTCGTATAAATCATTTTGGGATGCAGCTATGGAAAACAATGCGGCAAGGT
>JAYVUJ010000314.1:0-4953 GCA_043788035.1 Ferruginibacter sp.
CACTACTTTAGTGCAATACGATTCAGCACAAAAGTCTTTAAACGATGATAAGAAAGACAGTTGGGCGGAACAAAAGATAGAACGAAAATTAATTGTGGCAAAAAAAAAATACGGCGACAATAACGCGGTGCAACAAGCTTTGATGCATAAATTCAAGCATAGCTTTCCGCAGATACTATTTTTATCTTTACCCTTATTTGCACTGGGCTTAAAACTGTTGTACATCAGGCGGAAGGAATTTTATTACGCCAACCACTTAATATTCGGCATCCATTTATATTGTGCCATTTTTATTTTACTATTAATTTATTTTGGCATTATTGCGTTGGATAATAATTTACATTGGGCTATCCTAAAATGGATTGGTGGATTTTTCATTGCCGGCATGTTTTTTTACGAATACAAGGCTATTCGTAATTTTTACCAGCAGCGCCGTTTTAAGACAATCATAAAATATTGCCTGTTAAATATTTTAATGTTTATAATTATTACTTTTTTAACATTGGGGATGTTGATTTTTACAGCCTTTCAAATTTAACTTTAAATTATGCAGCATGCCACCGCCTTTGAGCGTTTAGTAAATATTATGGATGAGCTTAGGGAAAAATGCCCGTGGGATAAAAAGCAGACCATACAAACCCTTCGCCAGTTAACCATTGAGGAAACTTATGAGCTTACGGATGCCATTACCAACAACGATTATAAAGGTATTAAAGAAGAGCTTGGCGATATTTTATTGCACATAGTTTTTTATGCCAAGATTGGTACAGAGCAAAACCAGTTTACGCTGGATGAAGTAATTAATGGCGTTTGCGAAAAGTTAATTTTCAGGCATCCGCATATTTACGGCGATGTGGTTGTAAAAGACGATGAAGAAGTAAAACGAAATTGGGAGCAACTAAAATTGAAGGAAGGGAAAACATCTGTATTAAGCGGCGTGCCTAAAAGTTTGCCTGCCACCGTTAAAGCAATGCGCCTGCAAGAAAAAGCTAAGCAAGTAGGCTTTGAATGGGAAACAAAAGAACAGGTTTGGGATAAGGTAGAAGAAGAAAAAGCAGAACTTTTTGAAGCCATCGCATCTGGCAACAGGGAGCACATGGAGGATGAATTAGGAGATGTTTTTTTCTCTTTGATAAACTTTGCAAGGTTTTTGCAGTTAGATGCTGAAAATGCATTGGAACGCACTAATAAAAAATTTATAGATAGGTTTACCAAAATGGAAAAAGAGGCAACCAGCACGGGCAAACAGTTGCAGGATATGACACTCGAAGAAATGGATGCCATCTGGAACAAAATTAAAAAACAATAATTCTTACACACGCTGCCATCAGCAAATAAATTTTACTTGCAAAACGAAAATTCTTTTAAGCGCCGGTTATTAAAAAATAGTTATTTGGTAGTAACGGCTGCCTGGCTTATTACCTTATCTTTTATAGTAGACAACTATTGGAGCGGGGGCTCATCGCCGGAGGCATTAAAAAAATCTATTGGCAATTATATAGCCACGCAAGAAAATGATTTTGATGCCCTTGTAATAGATACCGCTTTTGTTAGCAGGCTGGCGAATAAAAATTACAACGAGCCACTGCTGCAACAATTATCCGAAAAAAAATATTTTCTTTTTATACTTGCAAAAAAAGAGTTTGTAAGATATGAGGCGTACGATTTACTATTTTGGAACACGCAAGTAACCGACCCCACTGCCAGCATGGGCAGCATGCAGGCTAAAACTGGATTTATACAACTGCCAAACGGATATTATGTATGGCGGAGAGAAGAAGTAAATGGCCTTACTGCAGTAGCATTAATACCTGTTAAATGGAATTATGCAATAACCAATGAGTATTTGGAAAATACTTTCGCTGTAAATAACGACCTTGGTAATTTTACTATCTCTCTTCAACCGGGGCAAAATTCTATAAAGTCAAAGGAGGGCTTGTTTTTATTTTCCCTTGCACAAAATGCAGCCATAACAATTCCACACGATACCTTACCTGCATCTATTTTTAGGCTGCTTGCTGTCATGGTTATATTTTTATTGGCTCATTTAATGGCAAGCTATGTGGTGCAAAAAAGTTTTTATAAAGGCATTGCTTTTTTGGGCGGCTTTATTTTAATTGTTAGGGTAGCAAGCTACTATTTACCCATCCCTTTAAATTTAAGGCAGTTTGAATTGTTTGACCCTGCTATTTACGGCAGTAATGCCATACTGCGTTCTCTTGGCGACCTGTTGATTAATGCCGTGTTGTTTTTATGGCTGCTGCTTTTTATAAGGCACTACATACAAGAAAAAAATATTATTATACATGTACAGAAACCAATATTTAAATGGGTGCTTATCTTTAGCGGCATTACGGCTTTGCTGTTGTGTACATTGGTTTGCGGGCATATCATCCTTTCCATGGTGGCCGATTCCCAAATTTCATTTGATGTAATTAATTTTTTTACCCTTAGTGCTTTTAGTGTTATCGGCTTTGTGGTGTTAGGTTGTGTGGCTATCAGTTATTTTTTTTTAACGCAGGTAATTATTTATTTGCTTCAACCAATATTGCCAAAAAATAAATTAATTATCACGCTTTATGCTACCATAGTAGGCTTGATAATTTTGACTATCCGCATCAATGAGCCCAATGTTGGCTTTGATATCTGCCTGTTGAGTTGGATGCTGGTGTACTTGCTTTTACAGGATAATGAACACTTTTTTTTATTGGCTTCACAGATAATTTCATCCAGGCTTATCTTTTGGCTTTTCTTCTTTTCTTTATCTATTTCCAGCATCATCATTATTGAAAATGATAAAAAGGAAGTAGAAAGGAGGAAGTATTACGCAGAAACACTTTCCACAAAAGCCGACCCTGCAAATGAACGGCTGATGAATACGGTACTTACCGATTTTAGGAGCGAAGCACTGGCACCTTTATTTTTTAAGTTTAAAAATGAAACTACTAACAAAATTTTAAAAGATAGTTTACTAAATGAAAATTTTAGCGGTTACTTAAATAAATACGATACCCATATTTATACTTTTGATGACGAGGAAAAGCCCTTGTTTAACCACGACCCCGCTAACTACAATACACTTACTACTATTTTAAAAACACAAGGCAAGCCTACGCCCATACCAGAACTGTATTATTATGATGTGTCATACGATAGGTTTGCCTATATCAGTAAAAGAGAAATACGTGACCCCGCAGACCAAACGCTTGGGTATATTTTTATACTTGCCACCCCAAAAAAATATAAAACGGATGCGTTGTACCCCGAATTGTTTTTGCGGGGCTATAATAATTCCATTGAAAATTCACTTATTTATTCTTACGCCATTTATAATAATTTGCAACTGGTAAGCAACCACAACGATTATGCCTTTCCCTGGAAACTTACGCCCGGCCAGGTGCCTAAAACAGACTTTGAAACTTTTAGAAAAAAAGGATATTATGAACTTTGGTATAAAGCTGGCCCGGATAAAGTGGTTATCATGGCAAAGGAAGACAACTTTTTTATTGAGTCTATCACGCTATTCTCTTACCTGTTTTGTGCCTTTTTATTTGTAACAGGCATCTTTTGGTTTTTCAACACCATTGTACGTTCCCGCTTGCGCTGGGGCAGGTTTCAGCTGCATTGGCAAATGAGCATACGTAACCAGGTACACAGTACTATTATTTTTATAAGCCTTTTATCTTTTATTGTAGTTGGGGTTGCTACCATATTGTTTTTTATTAACCGTTACCATAATAATAATAAAGAAAAACTAAGCCGCACCATACACGTTATGCAAAACGAAGTGCGCAATTCCATAAGCGATACCACAGCTTACGATTACAGCTACACAATTAATAACGAAGATATATCCCGTGAAAGGCTGGAGCAGATAATTACAAGGATATCGGAAGTGCATGCCGTGGATGTAAATATTTACGACCTTGATGGTAATTTAAAAGTATCATCGCTGCCCTTGCCGTACGATAAAGGCATCGTAAGCAGTAAGATGGACCCGATGGCCTACTATCATCTTCATCAATTAAAAGAGATACAATTTTTTAAAGAAGAATCAATTGGGCACCTCAATTATTTAAGCAATTATGTACCGGTTATTGATGAATCGGGTAAAGAATACGCTTATCTTAACATACCGTATTTTACATCGCAATCAAAGTTACGGCAAGAGATATCTAACTTTTTGGTGGCTATCATCAACCTTAACGCATTCATTTTTTTAATTGCGGGCATTGTTGCTTTCTTTATTACCAACCGTATCACCAGGTCGTTCTCTTTTATTAGCAATAAGATGAAGGAAGTAAACCTGGGCAAAGAAAATGCAACCATTGCCTGGAAGCGGGATGATGAAATTGGCGAGCTGGTTAAGGAATATAATAAGATGGTTGCCAAGCTTGATGGTAGTGCGGCAGCCCTTGCAAAAAGTGAGCGTGAAGGCGCCTGGAGAGAGATGGCAAGGCAGGTAGCGCATGAAATTAAGAACCCGCTTACACCTATGAAGCTAAGCTTGCAGTACCTGCAAAAAGCAATTGATAACAACACCGGCAACATTAACGAACTAAGCCGCAGCGTTGCTACAACATTGGTGGAGCAGATAGACCATCTTAGCCAGATAGCTACGCAGTTTTCTCAATTTGCAAACATAGGCAACCCTCGCAGCGAAATATTCGACCTGAATGAATCTTTAAAGATGATCATCACCCTGCATTCATCAGAGGAGGATGTAACACTGCATTGGCAACCAGTAAGCGAACCAATTTTTATTAATGCAGATAAAACACACATCAACAGGCTGTTCACCAACCTCATCCAGAATGCGATGCAAGCCGTGCCGGATGATAGGAAGGCACACATAGAGATAAACGAATTGCTGCAAGATGATACGATACTGATAACGATAAAAGACAATGGCAACGGCATTGCCGAAGCCATGCAGCCCAAAATATTTACGCC
>JAYVUJ010000315.1:0-12924 GCA_043788035.1 Ferruginibacter sp.
GTTTGTGTTGAAGTTTGTCTGTAAATTTTGGTTTGTCCAGTATTAAAAGAAAAATAATGATAGATGTTGGTAGCTATATTGAAAGTGGCGTTCTTGAATTGTACGTTCTAGGTAATTTGTCTGAAGCTGAAATGGTTGATGTACAAAGGCTAGCAACAATATATCCAGCTATTGCACAAGAAATTTTTGAACTAGAAGAATCCCTGGAAATATATGCGTTTTCACAACCTTTGCAGCCAGATGTGATGGTAAAGCCGACTCTATTTTCTACCATTGATTTTATCGATAGGATGACAAAAGGCGAACCTGCTTCATTTCCTCCATTACTGCACGAAGGGTCAAAAATATCGGATTATGCAGCGTGGTTAAATAGGGATGACATGCAGTTTCCTGATGACTTTGTTGATTTTCACGGAAAAATTATTGCGCATAACGAAATAGCCAGCACACTTATAGTTTGGTTAAAAAATGGAACGCCCGCCGAAACGCATACCAATGAACTGGAAAGCTTTTTAATAGTAGAGGGCACCTGTACCATTACGATAGATAGTGACAAATTTAATTTAAAAGCAGGTGATGTTTTAAGCATCCCTCTTTATAAAAGTCATTTCGTACAAGTTACCTCCCTTTACCCTTGTAAAGTAATACTACAGCGGGCAGCAGCTTAATACAATTATTTATTTTACAGATATTTGCTTCAATGCGGCTATGGTAAAGAACCATATGTTAATTTTACCTCACCCAAACCATCTCCAAAGGAAAGTTTTTCACTTAACTACATTGGTTGTTACTTATGAAAGTTGATTTTTAATTGCTCAAAAAAATCATTCTCTTCAATTTCTTTTACCTCGCCGGGCTGCAAATTATTTAGCTGTAAATTTTCTATAGATATCCTTATCAGCCTTTTGCACCTATGCCTAACAGCGTCCGTCATTTTTCTTACCTGGTGAAATTTGCCTTCTGTCAATGTAATTAGAAGCCAGGTGCTTGGCAGCCGTCCTAAAAATTCTTGCTCTCTGGTGTACAGGCCTATTGGTTTCTCTACAATTTCTACTTCGCAGGGCGATGTGGTGTAATTTAGGCCCCCACGTATGCGGATGGTTACGCCCGTTTGCAGCTGCAATAATTTTTCTGGTGTTACTACATCCCTAACCTGCACCAGGTAAGTGCGTTTGTGGGGCACTTTGCTTTCGAATAATAGCTTGGTTACTTTCTTATTGGTAGTTAAGATCAGTAAACCTTCAGAATGGTTGTCGAGCCTGCCAATGGCGTGTGTGCCCTCGGGGAAGTTATATTTTACGGCGGTTAATAAGGCAACATTATCCGGGCTAACAAATTGGGAAACCATATTGTATGGCTTGTTGATGATAAAATACCGGTGTTTTTGCTGGCTCATTATTGTACTGCTTTCATTTATTTTTTATGCCTGCAATTTGCCTTATTTTTTTTACTTTGAAGATAAAAACTGTTACTGGAAAATGTGCGTGTGCAGCGTAAGGGATGAAAGGGAAAACACGCAAAGCGCCGTAAACTATTTGATAGCGAAGCTAAAAGGTAGCTTTGGCGCTGCGGATTTTGGAATGACAGCCTGGCCCCTTGCCGCCGCGGCTTGGGGTACGCACCACACATTTTTATTCTAATTTTTTAATGAAACACTCCACAATTAAGGGTTGCAACAATAAAGGCTACCTTTGGAGCTAATTATTTTTTTAGTGTTATGACTTTTGATGATTTAAATTTAAATACGCCGTTATTAAGTGCGTTAGATGATATGGGCTATACCAACCCTACTACGATACAACGCAAGGTTTTTAGTGTGGTAATGAGCGGCAGGGATGTTTGTGGCATTGCCCAAACCGGTACTGGTAAAACGTTTGCCTATTTGTTGCCCTGCCTTAGGCAATGGAAATTTACCAAAGATAAAAACCCACAGATAATGATTATTGTGCCCACACGTGAGCTGGTGGCACAGGTTGTGGAAGCAGTAAAATCTTTAAGCATATATACAAGCCTGGTAGTGGTGGGCGTGTATGGCGGCATGAATATAAATACCCAAAAACTAGAAGTTGAAAAAGGCTTGGACGTAATTGTAGCAACCCCTGGCAGGCTGTACGACCTTGCGTTGAATGGCGCTTTTAAAACAAGGGGCATAAAGCAATTGGTGATTGATGAAGTAGATGAAATGCTGAACCTTGGCTTTAGGACACAGCTTAAAAATATACTGGACCTATTGCCTGCAAAAAGGCAAAACCTATTATTTTCCGCCACCATTACAGATGATGTGGAATTGTTGATTGATGCTTATTTTAACGACCCGGTAAGGATAGAAGCTGCACCCACAGGCACTCCGCTTGAAAATATAATTCAGGTTGCGTACAACGTGCCTAACTTTTATACAAAGGTTAATTTACTGGAATTATTATTGGGTACAGATGCTGATATGGCTAAAGTATTGGTGTTTGCGGCCACTAAACAACTGGCGGACCAATTGTACGAACAGCTGGAAGCCAAATTTCCGGGAACTGCTGGCGTAATACATTCCAACAAAGAACAAAACCACCGTTTTAATACGGTTAAGCAATTTCAGGAAGGTAACTACCGGTTTATTATTGCAACGGATATTGTTGCCAGAGGCATTGACATTGCTGAGGTTACGCACGTGATAAATTTTGATGTGCCGGAAGTACCGGAAAATTATATCCATCGCATAGGCAGGACTGGGCGTGCGGATAAAAAAGGCATTGCTATTACTTTTATTAAAGAAAGTGAAAAGGAATCTCAGGTAGCGATTGAGACACTGATGAAATATCAAATCCCCATTAAGGGATTGCCTGCAGGGTTGGTAATATCTGATGTGCTTACGGAAGAGGAAATACCGAAAGTATTTATGAAGATCATTCAGGTGCAGGCGCCTAAAAAAGAAGATTCAGGTGCAAGCTTTCATGAAAAATCAGCCAAAAACAGTAAGGTTAATTTTATTGTAAAGAAGAAAGACCGTATGATGAAAAAATATGGCAAGCCAATTAGCAGAGGACAGAAAAAATAGCTTTTATGGGCAAAGCCAAAGAAGAAGTAACTACCCAAATAAATAAAAGTCTTGAAAATATTGTTTGGGAAGAAAAGCATATTGTTGGTAGAAATTTTGATACTTGCGCGTTTTACAAATGCAGCTTAAAAGGCTATATTTTTGATGATTGCCATTTTGAGAAATGTACTTTTGAAGAAGTGACTTATCGCTGGTTAAATTTAAAGAAACGTCAATAAGTGCTGTAAACATTAATAAATCAAAAGCTATCGGTATTGTTTGGTATCAAGCAAGTAACCCGCTTTTGGGGGCTTTTACCAATAGGCGTATAGGTTACACCAGCTTTTATGGAAAAAATTATAATAAGACCCAACGTATCAATTGTATTGCCGATGAAGTGGATATTAATAATTTTAATTTAAGCAAGTCTAATTTTGCTGGCACAGATTTAATGAATGCTATTTTTAATAATACAGACCTTACGCAGGCTAACCTAGTAGGTGCTCCAAATTATAAAATTTCTTCGAAGGTTAATAAAATAAAGAAAGCCAAATGTAGTTTGCCTGAATCCCTCTCCTTTTTATATAATGTAGATATTATTTTGGTTGATTGGCAGTATGTAGGATAAACATTGTTATTTTACACAATAATGCGATACCAAAAACTTTAATGTTATGAATCTAATTACCATACTAGGCTTATGTGCCGCGTTTTGTACGTCTGTATCTTTTTTGCCGCAGGCAATTAAAACTATACAGACAAAAGATACGTCCGGCATTTCGCTTTACATGTATTCGTTGTTTGTGTTTGGCACGTTGCTTTGGTTTTTGTATGGCATCTTTAGCAGTAACATCCCCATTTACATTGCTAATGGTTTTACGTTGATTTTTTCGCTGATTATTTTGGGGTATAAATTGAAATATAAATAAGATGTGGCTTATTGCTGAAATAAAAGCCATGTATGGATTACAAGGTTTTAGTAAATGCGAAGAACAACAAATCCATACTAATATTAATCAGTATGGATCGTAAATACTTTGATGAAATTTTAAGCTTATATATTAGAGCAATTTTTTAGGAGGCAAATCAAAAGCTATGGCTTCATGTTCAAAATGCCCTTTATGCGAGCCATCGCAAAATGGTTTATTTTGAGATAAGCCACAACGGCAAACAGAAATTATTTCCCTGCCACCAAGATTGTATGCATTTCCGTTTTTATCTACCATTTCGATTTCGCCTTCAATTTTAAGGGAACCATTGTTGTTTACTGTAATTTTTGTAGCAGCCATATTAGTTTGTAAGTTTTGTATGCAATTAAAGAAGTGAATGTATACTTTATAATAATAAAGCCTTCCTCATTATCAAATAAAAAAGGCTTTGTAAGTTGGATATTTTTTGACCGCAAATGGGCAGATTATAATGTAATTTGCACATTTGCGACCCCTATTTTTATATTTAATTAACACTGACAGCAGCCTTAGCATTTGCGTTGATCATATCCACATCCGGCTTAGATTCATCGGTTAATTTTACCTTACCTCGATCGTTGCGTACTATCCTTGAGTACAAAGAGATTTCTTTATCAAAAAGAAAGCGAAAAAAAAGTTTGGTCCATGATGTATGAAAAAACAAAGTATTATAAAACGTAGGTGCGCCAGACCGTATTTGAGGCAATTTGTTCCATGGTATAGAGGGAAAATCGTGGTGCTCGTTATGGAAGCCCACATTAAAGGCAACTGCATTTAAGGGTCCGTAATAGCTATAAGTTTCCTGTTCTCCATGGGTTAAATAATGCTCCTGTATCCAACGTGCACCCAATGGATGTAACCCTACTGAGAAGAAAAAACTCGCTAGCAAAAATACTATAGCTTTGGGTCCGAGTAACATAGAAATGCCAACAACAAACAAAATTTGTACCGCCCAGTTTAAAGCAACCCAAGTATCGAAAGGCTTAATTTCTTTTAAGCGTGGAATGCGAAATATTTGAAATAATGGATAAAACAATAACCACACAACTTTACCAATAAAATAATTATTGATAAGCTTGGCTTCCCATTTGTTGGGCAAATCACCATCTAACTCATGTACGCCTTGAAAAGAGTGGTGCTTTATATGGTAACGTTCAAAAGATACTGAACTAGGAAAAATTTGAGGAACGTTGGCAAGGATACCAGCCAACCTGTTAGCTTCGGGCTTTTTGAACAGCAGCCTGTGTGCACATTCATGTATCATTACAAACAATGCATGGTCTGCAAAGGCACCAATTAAATAGGCAAGCCCAAATACAAGCCACCACGATTTATCTGCCACAAACCATGATAATACAAGCTGGATACCAACTAAGCCAATAATCGCAAATATCGTATTAGGATTTTTGCCAATTAACTTTCGAATACCTGGATGCAGCTTTAATATTTCCTTTGTCCTAATGCGATGTGGTTCAGATGCTTCAGAAAACACGAATGAATCTTTTTTTGCCATAAAATATGTTGTATGTTGAATTCAATAAAATGATGGATTCTTAAAAGTATTATTCACTTTCCACTTAAATTCCTAATAAATGCAATTTAATACATTTAGCTAATGTATCTATAGCAATTTTACCATGAATCTTTATTTTTACGATACAAATGCTATAGCATAATTGTTTACACCAAATAAAAAAACTACCATTTTATTTGCAAGCTTTCTCTATATTAACACTTATTCAATAGTTGCTAAACTCCCTTTTATGGTACCTTTAAAAAAACTGCACCGATTATACTGAGTTGATGTTTAAACACTGTATTTTCGCTAGTTTTTAAAGTTTTCTAAAAATATGTTGCAATGAGCCTTAAACCTACAGTAAAAAAAATAATCATAATTGCGGTAACAATCTTGCTTATTGCGTGTTGTTCAATTTGGTACGTTTTCACCGTAAAGTTTACGGACACAGTCAGAGAGAAAACTGATTATGCTGTAAACGTCATAGTCCTTATTAACGAATTTAAAAAGAATGACAGTCTTGCTAATAAAAAATATACCGAAAAAATTATAGCTGTAACAGGCGTTGTTACTGAAATTGAAATGGCAGATAGTACAGTTAATATTAAAATGGCAGACACAACAACTGGTTCCTACACAATTTTTGCGTTTCAACAACAACATTTGGCCGAGGCAAAAACTATAAATGTAGGCGATAAAGTAACTATTAAAGGCTCATGCAGTGGTGGTACTTATAGCCAAATTTTGGAAACAGAATATATTGTTTTTAAAAGATGTGCTTTAAGTAAATAAATATGTAATCAACTAAAATTTAAATAAAGACGGAATGAAAAAAACAATTTGTATGCTCGCTATCGTATTTGTTAGCAGCGCCCTTTTTGCCCAAAAGAAAACGACTACATCAGCTACTGTCGCATTTGATGCCACCACTAGCCTGGATGCATTGCCAAAAGCAGATAACAAAACTGTAGTAGCTGCTTTAGACTCAAAAAGCGGTATGATTGCTTTTGAAGCGATCGTAAAAAGCTTTTCTTTTAAAAACCCGATGATGCAAGATCATTTCAATAGTGATAAATGGCTGGATTCGGATAAATTCCCTACTGTAGTTTTTAAAGGCAAGATTACTAACCTTAAAACAGTAGATTTTAAAAAAGATGGCACTTATTTAACTGAAGTTAAAGGCGAACTTACTATTCATGGCATCACTAAACCTTTAACTACAACTGGTTCTGTAGTTGTAACTGGCAAAGCAGTTTCTGCTACTGCAGCATTTACTATAAAAGTGGATGATTATGGTATCACTAACAAAGCTATTGATAACGGCAAAGTTTCAAAAGAGCCAAAAATTACTATTACTGCTGATTTTAAATAATCACGTGTCCATCAGTACAGTTTATAAAAACTTTTGCTTGTAAATAGGCAGAAGTTTTTAGTTTTTAGATGATACTGCACAAGCCAATATTGATGCACGTTAAATATAGATAGCGTGATAAAAATGGTTTTACAAATCAGTTCAATGTAAAAAAGTTAGCGCCTTTTAAGAGCCACACAACTATAATATTAGCGAAACAAAATAAATAAAAATTATTTAAACTGCTGGTTAGTCAAATACACAAAAAAGCCAAGCATCTATAGTACTATGATAGTAACATTTTAGCTCGACCTTAATAAAAGACTATTTAAGTTGTACGTAAGGCTTGCCACCAAAAAATCGCCTTATAGAATCCTTAGCCCTTAAAGTATCGGATAAAGCAGATGCAAATGGCATTACCAATTTATATTTTGTAGAGTCTACTGTTACTACAGCCAGTTTATGCCCCCAATTTGTTAAACGCTTGTAAGCCCTTTGGGCTGCTGCTCTTGTAGGATAGTCTTTTAATACAATGGCAAAATTACTTGTATCTACTACTGATAGGTGGGTTGCAACAGACATATCAATTTTTGGCTGGCTGCTATCAATTACTTTTTTAGCAGTGGTGTCAATTGTTGCAATAAGTATTTTCGTTGTATCCTTTTTGGTAGTATCAGCAATTATTATGGTGGCCTCTTCAACAGGGGCATTTTCACGTACTTTTTTCAATACTAAAAAATAGTATAGTGCAAAGCCTGCTAAAGCTATTACTGCTACTATTAAGCCTATGGTTAAATTTTTGTTGCTATTGCCGGCAGTACTTTCACTTTCAAAGCTTACCTCATCTTTTGTGCGCTCTTTTATGGGTTTAAAAATATCATCAATTTTTGGGTTTACAAATTGCCCTGGCGTAAACTCATACTCGCCCCGCTGGCTTTTTTGAACCGTGCCAACACCATCAATAAGCAAGGGTTTGCCAAGATTGAGGAATTGTTTGGCAAGTATGGCATAACTTTCTAAATCAGAAAAAGCGAGTGGTTTTATCTTTCCTGTTTGTTGCACTATAAATTCAACCAGCGTATCATCTATGCCAGCTTTCAAATTATATTCAAACGAAAAAGCATCAGCAGGAATGGTGAAATCCTTATCGGATTCTACAGGGAAAGAAACATCTGGCCGAAGCTTAAAAATACCGATTCCTTGTAGTGAAACGTATTTGTTGTTGTATAAATGCTGGACAATCAGTTGTTCAATTTTCACATTAATTATATTAGAATAAAAACAAACCTAAGTAATATTGCTCAATTAGCAAAACAACAACTTTATTATTAGCTAACTTTACACTATGATAAGTGAAAAGGACATACAATTTCTTCGTTATTGGGAACGGGTACGTGATAGCGAAAGTACTTTTATGAGTAAACTCGGTCGTGGTTTGCCAATGGCTTTCCTATTTGGTTTACCTATTATTTTATCAGTTGTTGTAGTAAGGCTTCTTATGCCAACTTACTATATGAAAATGTCGCAGACATCGCCAGGCATGTTCGTTACCGTTATTATCGCTATGGTCATCATTATTGTTTTCTATGCATTTTTTCGCATGCAATATAAGTGGGAAATGAATGAACAGTTATACCAGGAATTAAAATTTAAAGAAGATAAATCAATAGCATCATCCACAAAAAACAATTAAAAATGTACAGGAATATTTTTTCTATTGTTGCCGTATCTGTAAGTTTATGGGCCTGCAGCAAATCATCTAACAAATCAAGTAACACATGCCCTTACACAGCACCAACGGCAGTAGCAAGTGCATCAGAAATTGCCACATTAAAGGCATTTCTTGATTCGAGCAAGCTGGATTATCATCAGCTACCCTGCGGCCTTTTTTATAAAATAGTTACGACAGGCGCTGGCGACACTGCAACAGTTTGTTCTTCAGTATTGGTTAAATATAAAGGCCAATTACTAAATGGTACTGGCTTTGATAGTTCGTATGTACTTTCGCCCAATGGTACTGCTTTTAATTTAGGTGGGGTTATTACAGGTTGGCAGTATGGTATGCCTTTAATTCAAAAAGGCGGTTCTATTATTTTATATGTGCCACCGTCATTAGGGTATGGCGCATCAGCCAATCCTAGCATCCCTGCCAATTCAAACCTTATATTCCACGTTGATCTGCTTGACCTGCAGAAATAAGATTAAACATAATCCTTTGAACTACGAAGCCATTTCTGTATTTGATATGTTTAAGATTGGGGTTGGCCCCAGCAGCAGCCATACGCTTGGTCCGTGGAAGGCTGCACTACTTTTTATTAAGTCCTTGGAAGATAAAAAAATCTTGCAGCAGGTTAAAAATATTGAAGTGTTATTGTATGGCTCGTTGGCAAAAACAGGCATTGGGCATGGCACAGACATAGCCGTGCAATTAGGGCTAAGCGGCGATGACCCCATAACTTTTAATGTAAATAATATAACTGCTAAAATCCACGACATCAGCAACATGAAAAAGTTGTTGCTGCAGGGGCGCCACGAAATTGATTTTGACCCAATTGAGGATATAGAATTCCTCTTTACAGAATCTTTGCCCTTTCACCCCAATGGGCTTACGTTTTTAGTAACGCTGCAAAATGGTGAAAACTTTGCGGAAACCTACTACTCTATCGGGGGTGGTTTTGTTGTAAAAGAAGGCGAAGTAAAAGATAGTAAAAATGAAGTGGTGCTCCCCTTTCCCATCAGCACTGCCGAAGACCTTTTGCATTGGTGCATTCGTACAGGCATGAGCGTTAGTGAGGTGGTAATGGAAAACGAACATGCGTGGCGCACCGAAGAAGAAATAAAGCAAAAGCTGCTGGCAATATGGGCGGTAATGAAAGAGTGCATGTACCGTGGCTGCCATACACAAGGAAGTTTACCAGGTGGTTTATTTGTAAAACGCCGGGGCTTTAACCTTAATAAAAAATTGCTTCAACAGCGCCCTTATCATGATTATGATAGCTGGGTAAAAGCTATCCGCGAAGGCGGCAACGATTTTAAATATATACTGGATTGGGTAAGTTGTTTTGCCCTTGCAGTTAATGAAGAAAATGCCTCGTTCGGCCGGGTAGTTACCGCGCCAACCAATGGTGCCGCCGGCGTTATACCTGCCGTGCTTCAATACTATATTATTTTTTGCGAAGGCAATACCGAAGACAAGATCATCCGCTTTTTATTAACGGCAAGCGAAGTAGGCAGCATCTTTAAAAAGGGTGCCACCATATCTGCGGCAATGGGTGGGTGCCAGGCAGAAATTGGCGTTAGTAGTGCCATGGCCGCAGCAGCCTTAACCGAGTGCATGGGCGGCACACAAAAGCAAACATTAATGGCTGCAGAAATTGCCATGGAACATCATCTCGGGCTAACGTGCGACCCTATTGGCGGACTGGTACAAATACCCTGCATAGAACGCAATACCATGGGCGCCATAAAAGCTATAACTGCCTGCCAGCTTGCATTACAGAGCACGCCAGACTATGCCAAGGTAAGCCTTGACGGGGTAATAAAAACCATGTGGCAAACAGCGCTGGACATGAACAGCAAATACAAAGAAACTTCCGATGGTGGCCTTGCCATCAACATACCGATAAGCCTAAGCGAGTGCTAAAGTTATCCTTCCAAAAATAAATTTTTGTCCGGACTAATACAGCAGCCATGGGCAGCATTGTTGTGTCACTCACTTGAACAAAAAAAGCTATGGGCAACTTTTTTACCACGCGGTGTGGGGCTTACGCCATTGTAAATTTTTACGCTAATCCCAATACTCCGCTGAATAGACCGCCGCCTATTCCTATAAATACAAAAGGCGCAAAAACGTTCACATAAATGTGACGTCTTTGCACCTTAACGCGTAAATATTTTTGTCTTACATGCTTTGCTCCTTATAGGCTTTGCGTAAAATTTTGCAGTGAATTTTTTTGCGAAAAAATCTTTGCGGGAACCTAATTCTTAAACAAAACCAGCAAAGTAGCCAGTTTATCCTTTAATTCTTTGCGGTTAATAATAAAATCCAAAAAGCCATGTTCCAATAAAAATTCGCTGCGTTGAAAACCTGGTGGCAAATCTTTTTTAATTGTTTCTTTTATTACCCTTGGACCGGCAAAGCCAATCAATGCGCCTGGTTCGCCGCAAATAATATCGCCCAGCATAGCAAAAGAAGCTGTGGTACCACCAAAAGTTGGGTCGGTACACAGTGAAATATAAGGTATTTTGGCATCTGCCAATTGAGATAATTTACCGGACGTTTTTGCAAGCTGCATTAACGAAAAAGCGCTTTCCATCATCCTTGCACCTCCACTTTTATTAATTATCATAAAAGGTATTTTGTGCAAGATACAATAGTCGCAGGCACGGCTTATTTTTTCTCCCATTACACTGCCGAGGCTTCCACCAATAAATTCAAAATCCATACAAGCCACTACAAAGTCAATGGTTTTTAGCTTGCCATGTGCTACTGTAATCGAATCGTGGATATCCGTTTTGGCATAAGTT
This sequence comes from Ferruginibacter sp., assembly GCA_043788035.1. GTDB lineage: Bacteria > Bacteroidota > Bacteroidia > Chitinophagales > Chitinophagaceae > Ferruginibacter. Next base: position 11,388 of record JAYVUJ010000315.1, read on the forward strand.
TCTTCCAGCCTTTTATTGTACGGCTTCAAATCTACAAACCCCAAAAAATCTTTAGAAACTATATTGGAAAAAAGTTCCGTAAAATCTCCATCGTCAAATAAAATATCAAAATATTCACCGCTTCCAATGCGGTGGTGATGGTCGCACTTGGGGCATACAAATAAATTTTCCCTTAGTTCCGATACGGTGCAAGTGTATTTACAATTCGGGCATTTTGTCCACAAGCCTTCAGGCGCATCAGCCTTATCTTTTGTGGGTGTTGTAATTCCCTTTTTAATACGCTTGAACCAGCTTCTTTTAGTCTCGTCAGATTCTCCATCTTCACCGGCAAGGTTGGCGTAAAAGTCTTCGTCTTTTATCATATTAAGCTCCACTTATTTGTTTCATAGTAAAGGTTACACCTTTTAAAAAGGTGTAACCTTTACAGTAACTATTAAGTATCTTTTATAAGTTAAAAATTAAATTAAATTTTCAGACCAGTTTTCTTAGGTGCTTAAATATTTTCATCTTATACATCAAATGTACAATGAATATTATTAGCTCCTATTGCTTTACAAACAATTTTAAAGTCGGTAAACTAAAAGAGCCTTATCTAATAAAATTTTAAAATTTATGCGTTCCTGTTAATACAATTTAAATCATTAAAAGCTATTTCCAGGCGATGGATAAAAGTTTCCTGCCCTTTGCGCAGCCATACCCTTGGGTCGTACTGCTTTTTATTAGGCTTATCGCTCCCTTCAGGGTTGCCCAGCTGGCCTTGCAGGTAGACTTCGTTCTTTTTATAATTGTTTAAGATACCTTCCCAAAAAGCCCATTGCAAATCAGTATCAATATTCATTTTTATAGCGCCATAACCAATTGCTTCCCTTATCTGGTGTTGCGGAGAGCCACTACCACCGTGAAATACAAAGTAAACAGGCTTAGGACCAGTCTTTAATTCTTTTTCGATATATACCTGGCTATTGTTCAAAATTTCCGGGCGCAATTCAACATTGCCGGGTTTGTATACACCATGCACATTACCAAACGCTGCAGCAATAGTAAACATTTTACCTATTTTGCTCAATTCTGTATAAGAAAAAGCCACGTGTTCTGGCTGAGTGTACATTTTGTCGTTTTCAACATCGCTGTTATCAACACCGTCTTCTTCACCACCGGTAACGCCTAATTCTATTTCAACGCTCATGCCTAACGGCGCCATCCTTTTATAAAATTCTACCGAGGTCTGTATATTTTCTTCAATGTGCTCTTCACTTAAATCCAGCATGTGAGAGCTAAATAAAGGCTGTCCGTTTTCTTTGAAATATTTTTCGCCGGCATCTATTAAACCACTTATCCAGGGCAACCATTTTTTAGAGGCATGGTCGGTATGCAAAATAACGGGCACCCCGTAATGCTTAGCAACATTATGTACATGCAAAGCGCCAGAGATGGCACCAGCAATATTAGCCTGCAACTTATCGTTTGGCATCCCTTTACCAGCAATAAACTGTGCACCACCATTACTAAATTGAATAATTACGGGCGAATTTACTTT
>JAYVUJ010000316.1:0-2304 GCA_043788035.1 Ferruginibacter sp.
TCTTTTCCACTTGCAGATACCGCAATATTATTGGTGGTTGTAAGCCCTGTTTGTACAAAATTATTAAAGTTGTTTTTGCCACGGGCCAGCCATGGGGTAGGCGTACGTTTACCAGTTACGGGATCGTATGGGCTATCGTACTGGCGCAACAACTGCCCTTCAAAACGAGGGCCAAATTCGCCAAGGCGGTTAGCATTGTCGTACAACACATCTGCAGTTGGCGCATACAGGTTGCCGCCATCTTTTGCCTGGTACTCATAATGGTAACCGTTACCGCGACCGTATTCAGTCTGCGCCTTTGGCGATGCTACAAAATCTCCGTCAAAAAGAGTGCTGCTATTAAAATCTACCTGCCAGCCTTTTTTATCTTTAGATCCTTTTTTAGTTGTAATAACGATTGCTCCATTAATGCCTCGTGAGCCGTATAACGCTGCCGCGTTTGGTCCTTTTAAAATGGAGTACGTATCAATATCATCTGCACTAATATTCCACGTATCGGAGTTGATGGGCGCACCATCTACTACAAATAATAAATCTTTACTGCCCCGCAAAACCAATTCTGGCCTGCCTAACATTTCTGCATTGGCACCAACGCTAAGACCTGCAACTTTACCTGCCAGCGAGTTAACTGCATTTGCATCCCTGGCCTTAACAAGGTCTGCTCCTTTTACTTCCTGTACAGTGTAGCCTAAACGTTTAACTTCTTTTTTAATGCCCAAGGCTGTAACCACCACTTCGGATATCTGGTCGGTGCTTACCTTTAATGAGATAGTAAGATAACCGCCTCCGCTAATTTTTGTTAAAGCTGTCTGGTAACCAACAAAGCTTGTATGTATATCTTTTCCATCATCTGCCACCATAGTAAATTCGCCTTCGGCGTTAGTGCTAATACCTTTGCCGGTATTGCCTATTGAGATGCTTGCACCTGGCAGTGCCTTTTGTGTGGCCTCATCTACTACCTTGCCTTTTAAAGTTACCTTTTGCGCAAATGCGGTATGGTTTAGCAATAATACTGTTAAGCATAACAATACTGTTTTTGCCATGATTAAAACTTTTTTCTTCATAAACATTTTTTAATTTTAATAAGTGCGAAATAAAGGGTGTTAATTTTGAAGCGCAAAAATCTTACTACATTGTTATCAAAATGTTACAGGCTTGTTATGTAATGATTACCCTAACATCTTTTAAATGTTACCTTAATATTACCTAAATATTAAGCATGCAAAAAGAAGTCCGTTGTACAGCAGGTTGCTTCTAGTACAAATAAAGAAAACTGGCTTTTTATTTTCATTTTATTTGTTTGATAAAATGAAACTTGCTTATTCAATTTTAGTGCATACAGTATTACTGCAAGGGAATAACGACAAGGGTATTACAAAAAACTATGGGCACAATTACTAAAAAAGGATACCTGCTAAAATTGGATGGCAGCAAAAGAAAAGCAAATAATAATGCGATAATCATATAGCCTAACAAGCATACAGCTATGTGCATTAAAAGCTGTAAAAGATGCTGCCTTTAATAATTTTAAATAAAAGAAATGATACCAACTAAACGCTTTTATTTTTGTGTTTGCATGCTGGTGGCATTTTATCCTGCAAAAGCACAGCAGCCTTCTGCTAAGCTTATAGCAGTGCGTATAAATACCAACAACACCCATCAAACCATCCGTAATTTTGCTGCCTCGGATGCCTGGGCAGCACAGTTTATTGGCAACTGGCCCAGTAAAAAAAAGAATATGATGGCAGACTGGCTTTTTAGCATGGATACCCTTGCCAATGGCAACCCTAAAGGCATTGGGCTAAGCTTATGGCGCTACAACCTTGGTGCAGGCAGTGCGGAGCAAAATAACAAAAGCGGTATTAAAGACGAATGGCGAAGGGCGGCCTTAACAACAAACAAGCAAGGGGTGGCAGGAAAAAAAGTACAGGCGCAAAACTGGTTTTTATCAGCAGCTAAAAAAAGAGGCGTACAACAATTTCTTGGATTTTTTAATAGCCCGCCAGTACAGCTTACAAAAAACGGCAAAGCATTCGCCAGTAAAAGCCAGGGCAATATCGACAGTATTAATTACAAGGCTTTTGCCGGTTATACGGTTAATGCCATTAAGGAAATTACAAGCGCTACCGGCATCCGCTTAAATTATATAAGCCCGTTTAATGAGCCTCAGTGGGATTGGAGCGATGGCGGCCAGGAAGGATGCCCGTATACCAACGAGGAAATTAGTGGGCTGGTAAAAATATTTAGCAAATGCTTTCAGCAAAACAAGCTCGATACAAAATTATTAATTACCGAAAGTGGCGA
>JAYVUJ010000317.1:0-2048 GCA_043788035.1 Ferruginibacter sp.
GATACTTTGCAATGCACAAAAACCATTAAACTTATTCAACAACTTAATGGTGAAGAAGGTTGCAACCGTTATATTATTAGCCAATGCGCCAGTGCCGCAAATGTAATGGAAGTATTTGCATTGTTTACTTTAACAGGATGGAAGCCATCACAAATATCCGTGGATATTGTGCCTTTGTTTGAAACGGTAGACGACCCTCAAAATGCTGCAACCATAATGCAAACCCTATACGAAAATAAAACGTACAGTAAACATTTGATACTGAGGGGTAAAACACAAACCATCATGCTTGGTTTTAGTGATGGCACTAAAGATGGCGGCTATTTAATGGCCAACTGGGGTATTTATACGGCCAAACAACAGTTAACAAGCATCTCTAAGCAATACGGGATTGATGTGGTGTTTTTTGATGGCCGTGGCGGCCCTCCTGCACGTGGTGGCGGCAAAACACATAAGTTCTATGCCTCTATGGGCAAGGATATTGCCAATAAGGAAATACAGTTGACCATTCAGGGGCAAACAGTAAGCTCTAACTTTGGAACCATAGATGCAGCGCAGTTTAACATAGAGCAACTGATACATGCGGGCATTACCAATGCCTTGTTCTCTACCAAAGAAGTTACTTTAAATAAAAGCGAAGCAGCGTTAATACAGTCGCTTGCCGATGATAGCTATGCATCTTATATAGCCCTTAAAGAGCACCCCTATTTTGTAGAATACCTCTCGCATGCCAGCCCGTTAAGGTTTTATGCGGAAACAAATATTGGAAGCCGCCCGGCAAAACGCGGCGGCTCCTCAAAGCTAATGCTTAAAGACCTGCGCGCTATTCCTTACGTTGGAGCATGGAGCCAGTTAAAGCAAAATGTAACCGGCTATTATGGCGTAGGAACAGCCTTGCAAAACTTAGATAAAACAGGCAACTGGAAACAGGTACAGCAATTATATAAGGGCTCCCTATTCTTTAAAACACTGATGGATAATTGCGAAATGGCCATGAAGAAATGTTATTTCCCGCTCACTGAATATCTTTCACATCATCCTAAATACAGCGAAATATGGAACATGATGTATAATGAATATGAGTTATCCGTAAAATACGTGCTAAAGCTATCGGGTAATACAGAATTAATGGCCGATTATCCCATTGATCAGTTATCAATTGCCATGCGCGAAAGAATCGTTTTACCACTTGCCACCATACAGCAATACGCTCTTAGCAAAGTACGCGATATGGAAGAGCAGCTCATCGTTTCGCCCACTAAAGATACCTTCGGCAAACTGGCTATGCGTTGCTCATTCGGTATAATCAACGCCAGCAGAAATTCAGCGTAATTTATTTTGGGCCGGGCAGCAGACCGTTGTGGCATCGTTCCTTGCGTCGCACTCTTGTACAGTAGCTTTTTAATTCAGCCGCTGCATACAAGCTGCGGTTAATTGGTTTTGCCCATATAAAATTTATCTGCTGCCTGCCCCTATTACTTAATGGTTTGATAATATTTGTAAACCATTACTACTGCAAAACAATCCGGTATCATTTTCGATTACAAAAGAAAAAGCGATCAATGAAATATTTTATACTATCCATTTTAACCGCATTTTCTATCGGTGCAAAAGCCCAGCAAATAGAAAGCATTGCTTTTCATCTTTATACCGACAGTCTTAAAAAAGGCGTACATAATTATATTAATGTAGATGCCCGGCTTACCAATGGCAAATACCTTCCCTTAAGCAGTAAAGAAATTAAATTCTGGTGCAATACCGGGCATTGGGAGGGTAATGACCTGATAATTGATTCTTCGTACAAAGCTGACTCTGTGGTGGTGAAAGCCACTTTAAAAGATGATGCTCAATTAACCGAGACTATCACGATATTCATGAAAAAGAAACCCGACCCGCTTGTTTTAAAAACTGTGGACGATATGTTAAACCCTAAAAAGAAAAATTAATTTCGCCTGCAAAAGACGCACAATGTTACAGAAAGTACAAGAGTGCGACGCAAGTAAAGCTCAATAGAATTACCAATGTCTGGTTCAAAAAAAATAAAAAAG
>JAYVUJ010000318.1:0-11457 GCA_043788035.1 Ferruginibacter sp.
ATAACTAGTGCTATAAGTATGGTGTACACCGGTAACCTTGCGCTGCAGCTCATTAAAGGCGTAACCATTATTGTTAGCAATCTTTCTTTACGGTTCTCAATATTACGGGCACTCATTATGGCGGGTACGGCGCATGCCAGGCCGCTTATCATGGGCATTACGCTTTTGCCATTAAGCCCTACCTTACGCATCAGCTTATCTGTCAAAAAACTTATCCTTGCCATATAGCCAGTATCTTCCAGCAAAGTTATCAACCCAAACAAAATCATTATCTGCGGAATAAAAACCATTATGCCACTAAGGCCCGCTATCACGCCGTTAATTAAAAGGTCGCTCCACCAGGCATTAGGCAAAGCGCTTGTTAATACCCCGCTAAATTTGCCAAAAAACCATTCAATAGCATCCATGGGGTAATGTGCCACCCAAAATACGCTTTGAAATAATAAGAATAAAACCGCAAGTAAAATAAGGTAACCCCATTTTCTATCCAATAAAATATTATCCAGTTTTTCTGTAAACAGCGCTTTTTTTAAAGGGTCGTTTTCTACCACCGTTTGCTGCATGATATACTTTATGCGGGTATAGCGCTGCATTATTTCTTCGGCCTGCGTACGGGTGGGGTTAAATTTATTGGCTAATTCAATGGCTTCAATTTTAGCCTGTAAATCTTCGCCCAGCTTAAAATGCTCGTGGTTAATAAGATAGTGCAAAGCGGTATAATCGCTAATGGCAGGGTACAATTTTTTCACCTCCGCAATCGGCTTTTCTGCCAGGGCCGGATTATTAATAAATTCCCTGGGCGATGCTATAAATTTAACAGCAGTCTGGTCAATTATCTTTTTTAATTCCGGTACGCCTTTTCCTTTTCTGGGGTTTAATATAACTACCGGTACGCCAAGCTCTCTTTCCAGCCCGGCCACATCTATCTGTGTACCATTTTTACCGGCAAGGTCCATCATGCTAAGCCCTAATACTACCGGTACTTTAAGGTCAATTATCTGGGAACAAAATAATAAATTTCGTTTCAGGCTGCTGGCATCTGCTATCAGCAAAACCAAGTCTGGCTTAATATCTTCATCCTGCTTTAATAAAACTTTGTAGGCCACCCATTCATCTGCACGTTTTGGGTATAAGCTATACGTTCCGGGAAGGTCGATAATGGTGGCGGAAAGCGTATCTGAAATTACGCATTGCCCGGTTTTTTTATCTACCGTTACACCGGGAAAATTACCTACTTTTTGGTTAAGCCCCGTCAATACATTGAACAGGGAACTCTTGCCACAATTGGGGTTGCCTACTAATGCTATGTTGATTTTTTTTACCAAAATTGACTGTAAAAATACTTGGTAAATATCTTTTGTGGTTACGAAATTGGAAGTTTATAGGCCCCAATCCGGTAAAATAATATATTTGTTGAATTGCCCCGTGCTTAACTGCGGGGCAATTCATAAAGAATTTAATAACAATAAATTTTGTATATCCTTATTATTTAGCGGCAGCGTTAATTATCTTTACAGTTCTTCAACCAACAATTGTATGAAACGTATTTTTTACAGCTTTTTACTAATTACTCAAATTGTTGGGGCACAAAAATTAAAAAAAGCAGATAAGGCTATCATTACCAATTTGCAAGCAGAAGTAAATTATTTAGCCAGCGATAGCCTTGAAGGGAGAAGAACAGGCAGCAAAGGCGAAAAGCTGGCCTATGAATACATCATCAACCAATTTTCTATTGCAGGCTTACAGGCAAAAGGGGATAACAATACTTACTTGCAGCAATTTGAAGTAAACGATGGCAAGCAAATCAGCAGCGATTCCTACTTTAATATTAATGGCAACGGGCTAGTTGAAGGCAAAGAATATTTTCCGCTATCGTTTTGTAAAAATGCTTTGCTAAATGCTTTTGCCTCTATCTCTTTACAAGAAAATGGCACACCCTGGTTTTATGATATTAAGGATTTGCTGGAAGCCAATAAAAACAATCCGCATTTTGATGTGGAAGATGCTATTAGGACAAAAGCTGCTTATGCTGCAAAAAAAAATGCCATTGCTTTTATAATTTATAATTCTTCGGCTATTGATGACGGATTGCAATTTGATGCAAAAGACAAATCAGCGGAAGCGGTAATTCCAGTTATCTACATTACCAAAAATGGCAGGTCAAAATATTTAAAAGATGAAACTGCAAGCCTTGATATAAAATTGAAAATTGATATTGCAGAAAAGAAAAGGTGCGGGCATAATGTAATTGCCTACATTGATAATAAGGCTACAACAACTGTTATTATAGGCGCCCATTACGATCACCTTGGATATGGCGAGGACCATACTTCTTTATACACCGGCAGCAAGCCGCAAATACATAATGGCGCAGATGATAATGCCAGTGGCACCGCAGCAATTATCGAATTGAGCAAGCTAATAAAAGCTTCAAAATATAAACGCACCAACTATTTGTTTATTTGTTTTTCAGGAGAAGAATTGGGGCTTTTAGGGTCTAAATATTTTACCGAACATCCAACAATAAGCTTTGCCAATATCAATTATATGCTTAACCTCGATATGGTTGGCCGGTTAAACGACAGTACGCATGGATTAAATATTGGGGGCTATGCCACATCGCCTGCATGGAGCCAGATTGTAACCCCAACAGACAAATTTTTTACTATTAAATTAGATAGTAGCGGCAGCGGTCCAAGCGACCATACTTCTTTTTATAGAAAAGATATACCTGTATTATTTTTTTTTACAGGCCTGCACAGCGACTACCATAAGCCTACGGATGACGCTGATAAAATTAATTATGCCGGCGAGCTGATGGTGGTAAAATATATTTATAAATTAATTGAAGAGACTGATAAAAAAGGTAAGCTGGCATTTACTAAAACAAGGGAAACAGCCATGGGCACCACCACCTTTAAAGTAAGCCTCGGCATAATGCCCGATTATGCTTTCAACGGCATAGGTGTGCGGGCAGATGGCATAAGCGATGGAAAAGCTGCACAAAAAGCAGGTATTAAAGCCGGCGATGTAATCATTCAATTAAACGATTATACTTTTACAGATTTACAAACATATATGCAAGCCTTAAATAAATTTAATAAAGGCGATGCGGCTAAAGTGAAAGTGAAAAGAGGCAATGAAGTGCTGGTGTTTGATATTGTTTTTTTATAAAAAAATGAAACTAAAAATAGATAATGAAGTTTTAGCCCAGGAGTTTTTTGAAGACTCCATACTGCTGGGTATTGTAGCGCCGGTAAAAGATTATCAGCTATGCTGGCAAATGAACCAGGTATTAGGCTTCGATTTTAGGATAAATAATAGTTTTGAAATTCAGCTTACAAAAAAAGAAAGGACATACTTCTTTGCCATTTACGAATTTCCTGTACCATCTACCAGCCTTACCCATTATTTGTACAACAACCAATATGATGGAGAATATTTATTGCCAGAGTTTAAGCACCTCGATTTTTTATGGCTGATGAAGGGCGAAGACGTTAGCAAAGATGAATTAAAATCCCTGGTGCACGCCATTAAAACTTTGCCCGGCGTACAGCTGGTAAATGAAATGACGAATGAAAAGATAAAGCATAAGCAACACCTTATTTTTTAACTGATAATTGATACTGCTTTCACTTCGTGGCCTATTTTTTGTAGTATTAATTAACAGAAGCCATTAAAATTATAACAACAGCAAATACAAATACTTACAATAAATTATTATTGATCATTTAAAAAATTATCCATTTAAATTATGTGGGAAGAAAAAAATAACACGCTCTATAAAAAATTTGAGTTCAAAAACTTTTCAGAAGCATTTGGCTTTATGGCGAGGGTTGCATTGGCCGCTGAAAAAATGGACCATCACCCGCTTTGGACCAACGTGTACAACAAAGTAGAAATATGGCTCAACACGCATGATGCAGGCGATATTATTACCGATAAAGACAGGAAGCTTTCTGCAAAAATTGACGCCATTCAATAATGACAAGCTACCAATGCTATAAACTTTATAGTTATTTCTTTCGCCGTAAAATAATAGCTGCATTGCTTTTTAAATCGGCGCTAAAACGTACATCATAAATATTTTCGCCATCGTGTACTACCAGTAAGCCGGTATTAGGTGGTATACTGCCTAAATTTTCTGCATACATTACCAAAGTAATTGAATCTGGTGTGTTTTTATTAATGTGAATAGTTTTGCTTACTGCCTTGGTTGACAAGCCCTGTTTAGAAAAAATTACTTCGCCATTCATAACTACGCTTACAGTATCGCCATCTACGTAGCCATTATCGTACAAGGTAAGCACAAGACTATCCGACTCATAAAAAACAGATTGTGTAGAAGCAATGCTCCTTTTATTTATTTCCTCAGCACCCTCACTTGCAGATGGCGCTTTTATTGGTTCGCTTTTTTGTATTGCAGCCATGACAGGTGCTGTAGTTTTTTCAGTAATTATTGGTGTTCTAACCGCAACCTCCACTGGTACTTGTTTTTTTATTGCCGGTAATGGGATTTGTACAGGCGGAGCCTTTAAAGCTACGGCAATAGTTGGCGCTGGCACTGGCTTGGGCGGTGCTTCTTTAGTTGCAGCTGGTGCAACAGGCTTGGCTTGTATGGGCTTTGCAACGGCTGCAATTACCACTTCGGGCGCAACTGCTTTTTCAATAACGGGTTCTGGCTTTTTAATTGTTTCAGGCTTGGTTTCAATCGCTACAATAACTGGCGCAGGCTTTAAAACAACCGGAGTAATTTTTTTATCTTCTTTAGATTTAGCTGCTGCAATTACTTTTTCTTTAACAATGGCTTGTTTTTTTACATCGGGGTTGGTTAAAGCTATGGGTATTTGTGGCGCTGATTCAATATTTGGTGCTGCAGCTTTAGGCTCGTTAAAAACTAATTTATTTACAAGCTTTAAATCAGCTAATTTTTTATACAGTACCGACGCCTTAAAATCAGTTTTGCGTTGGAGCGTTACAGTGCCTGTAGCGGCTAAAAAACGTTTTGTCTTATTCGTGCTCCAATCTCCTTTCATCACCATCATTGTATCTTCTACTATTAGTGTTACCACCATTACCTTTTTAATGTTTTTTGGTGGTACAAAACTAAAGCTGTTATCAATCAGGCTAACATCTTCAATAATTATTTTATCGTCTTTGTGCTCAATGATAATATCTCTTGTGCCTGTTTCCTGCTTGCCATTTTCTTCAAAAGTAATAAGGGAGTATCCAACCAATTTTCCATTTACTTCGCTGATAGCTATTTCGTAGGGCAAATACTTTTTTGTAGAATCCACATACATCTCGCCTTTCCATACACCGGTAATATCTTGAGCCAGCAAACTAACTGGCAATACTAAAAATAGCAGGCATACACATTTAAGCAGTTTATTTTTCATTCAAAAGTTTTATATTGGTTATTTGCTGGCTGGCAAATGTTATTAACAAGATGATAAATTTTTGCCTTATCAAGCAATTGTAAAAATGTGGTGTATTTATTTTACTTACAAACAAAAAATAGCGCTTATAATTTAAGTAGCATACATTTATCACCATGATAAAAATCATTAAACACCTGTTACCGCTTTTTATTGTCCAGTTTTTTACCTGGCTCGCTTTATTTTCCTTGTGGATATATGCTACGCCGGTAATAACCAAGTATATTTTCAATACTACTGATTCAGAAAGTACTGCTTTTGAAAGCGGCACCACCTGGGTAGGTATTTGCTTTGCCTTGTACAGTACATTGGCGGCTGTATTGGCTTTTAGTATCCCCCACCTAACAAAACGAATTAGTAAATATAAATTGCATGCCGTTGCATTGCTTTTTGGTAGCATTGGCTTATTGCTTATTTATTTTATAAAAAACCAGTACCTGCTTTTTATTTCGTTTGCATTTATTGGTATTGGGTGGAGCAGCATTAGCAATATACCCTACAGTATTATCAGCGATATAGCGCCGGAAGCCAAAATGACAACTTATTTTGCTGTCTTTAATTTTTCGATAGTGATACCACAAATAACAGCAGCCTTTTTGCTTGGCTTTTTAACCCGGCATTATTTTTCTGGCGAAACTATCTATGCTATTTTAATTGGAGGCATATCTATGTTTGTTGCAGCATGCTGTATGTTTTTTATTAAAGCAGATAAACAACCGGGCCATTAATGTTCATCCTGCAAATCAATTAGTATTTTTAAAAAAAAGTAACATATTTGTATGTTTTACAGTCTTCTTTTTCAACCCTATCAGTAGCCTGAAACTTATTGCTGCCTTAATCAATAGCTTTGGCTGTGAACTAAAAACTCATTAACAAAGAAAACCCTGAGAACAGCGATAACAATAAAGAATTATACAATCTAAGGGCTGTAAGCATTGCTTCTGCCGTTAAGGATATCAAAGAAAAGTACAATTTCACCGATTGCTTATAACGCTATAATTTTAATTATTATGCCGAAGGCAAAGGGAAAGCACTACCTAAAGGAAAAATAACTGATTATAAAGTAAATGATGAAAGAAGAAGAGTGGTATTAATTTACCGGACGGTATTGCCAGAATAATTATTTACATCTTATTAATTAAAAAGCCGCTGATAAATCAGCGGCTTTTTTTACTATTGTGGTGTTCTGAACTTCATCCGTTCATAGAAGTTAAAAACTCTGCATTATCTTTTGTGCCCTTCATGTTTTTCAGCAAGGTATTTAAGGCTTCTTCAGGGTTCATGTCTGCCATGTGCTTACGCAATACCCACATACGTTGAAAGGTTTCTTTATCAAGCAATAAATCATCACGGCGTGTTGAGGAGGCTACGATATCGATGGCTGGGTAAATACGGCGGTTAGATAATCTTCTATCCAACTGTAATTCCATGTTGCCTGTACCTTTAAATTCTTCAAAAATTACTTCATCCATCTTACTGCCGGTATCAACCAGTGCAGTGGCAATAATTGTTAGAGAACCACCAAATTCAATTTTACGTGCCGCACCAAAAAATTGTTTTGGTTTTTGCATCGCATTCGCTTCCACACCGCCACTTAATACCTTACCGCTTGATGGGGCAACAGTATTGTGCGCCCTTGCTAAACGGGTAATACTATCCAGCAATATCACCACATCATGCCCGCATTCTACCAAACGTTTTGCTTTCTGCAAAGCTATTGTACTAACTTTTACGTGTTTATCTGCTGGTTCATCAAACGTGCTGGCAATTACTTCTGCCTTTACGCTGCGTTCCATATCGGTAACTTCTTCTGGCCTTTCATCTACCAGTACAATCATAAGGTAACATTCCGGATGGTTTTCGGCAATGGCATTCGCCAATTCTTTAAGCAACATCGTTTTGCCCGTTTTTGGCTGGGCAACAATCAATCCACGCTGCCCTTTACCAATTGGGGTAAACAGGTCCATTATTCTGGTGCTGTAATTGTTAGAAGCTGTTGTTAGGTTTAATTTTTCAAAAGGAAATAATGGTGTCAGGTAATCGAATGGTACTCTGTCTCGTACTTCTTCCGGGCTTTTGCCATTGATGGTTTCTACCTTCAATAAAGCAAAATATTTTTCGCCTTCTTTTGGTGGCCGAACAGACCCATAAACGGTATCACCTGTCTTAAGCCCAAATAATTTAATCTGGGAAGGAGAAACATAAATATCATCCGGAGAAGAAAGGTAATTATAATCGCTGCTCCTTAAAAAGCCGTATCCATCGGGCATCATTTCCAGTACGCCTTCGCCTAATATAATACCATCAAATTCAATGTTGAATACTTGCTGGTCGCGGCGTTGCTGGTATTGCTTATTATTATTATTGGGATAGTTATTTTGCTGGTTGTTTTCATTTTGCTGAACATCCGGCTGCTGCTGTTGCACATCGTCTTCCTGGTGCAATAACGAAGCAATTGCTGATGGTATAGTAGTCTGCTCATCAGTAATGGGCTGCAAGTCTTCTTCCTGCAGCTCTTCTTTTTTAGGGTGTTGCTTGCGCTTATCTGCAATAGGCTCTGTACGCTTTGCTGCCCTTGGCTCTTGCGGCTGTTGTTTTGGTTCTTGCTGCTGTTTTGGCTCTTGCCTTGGCTCAGACTTACTTTCAACTTTGGGTTTTTCAACCGGTGCATTAATAGTTTCAACAACAGGTGTAGTGGCTGTTACAGCAGGCTTTACCGAACGCTTGCGTTTCGGTTTTTCTTCGCCATCGTTTTTGGCTGATTCGTTCATAGAGGTTTGTTTAGCAAGAATTTTATCAATAAGGTCTTGCTTTTCTAATTTTTTGAAGTTGGAAATTGATAGCTGCTCTGCAATATCGTGCAACTCAGGAACGAGCATATCGTTCAGTTGTAATGTGTCGTGCATAAAAAAATGAAAATGATTTTTTTCAAAAAACCGATCTTAAAGCCTGAAAAATGATCCCGTTTTTGTCGGGAGAGAATTTGTTTTGATGGAATGAGACTGACTGATGTAGCGATGGAAAGACTTAATCAGCAATTTTCGTAAGCAATATTACGGCGTTTTTAGTGAAAAGTAAAAAATAATTTGTTAATAAGTATTTTAAGGATGCCAGGTATCTTCCGGCGTAATGTTTTTCACTCAAACATGCAAAGCAGATAAGTCGTTTAATTAAAACATAAAAAGCAAGTTAAAGTTTTTTTATTTAAAAGATCTTTGGAGCAGGGCAGGTAAGACCTATTATTGCAAAACAACAAATACATCGTTTACGCCTAAGGCTCTTTACATCGTTATGTAAACATAGTTATTGTAAAGCAACTAATAATTCCTTTCGTTTTTATGTGAAACTTTCAGCGCTCTATCAAACCACCTTGTTTTTTAATTTGTTACCCGTCTCAAATTCATCCACATTGCTTAAAGTTACCCGGGCAATTTCTGCCAATGCTTCTTCAGTAAAAAATCCCTGGTGAGCGGTAATTAATACATTGGGAAAACTTAGCAGCCGCATAATATCTTCATCATCAATTATATTTTCTGACAGGTCATTAAAAAATAATGTTTCTTCCTGCTCGTAAACATCTAAGCCCAAATAGCCAATGCGCCTGTTTTTTAGCCCATCTATCGCTGCAGCGGTATCAACTAATGCGCCACGGCTTGTATTAATCAGCATAACGCCTTCCTTCATCATGGCAATGGTTTGCGCATTAATTATGTGTTGTGTCTGTTCCGTTAGCGGGCAATGGAGCGAAATGATATCTGCCGCCCCCAATATATCTATCAATGGTAAATATTCTACGCCCGCTGCTTCCAGTTGCTTGTTAGCCACTACATCAAATGCCAATACCTGGCAGCCAAAGCCCAGCATTATCTTGCAAAATAATTGCCCTATTTTACCGGTGCCTATCACGCCGATGGTTTTATTGTGCAAGTCAAACCCAGTCAATCTATCTAATGAAAAATTGCCTTCCCTAACCCTGTTATATGCTTTATGCGTTTTTCGGTTTAGCGTTAAAATTAATGCCACAGCGTGTTCTGCTACAGCATAGGGCGAGTATTCGGGTACGCGTACAATGGTTATGCCATCCGCTTCTGCAGCCACTATATCTACATTATTAAATCCGGCACAACGTAAAGCAATCAATTCAACCCCAATATTTTTTAATGCTTTCAAAACGGCAGCCGTTATTTTATCATTTACAAAAATGCATATCGCTTTGCAGCCAGTAGCTAGCCTGGCGGTTTGTTCATTTAACGGTGCATCAAAGTACATAATTTCATGCGTGGTAATGTAGCGGTCAAAAAATTCACGGTCGTATATTTTGGTAGAGAAGAAGGCAATTTTCATAACTCCAAAGGTAATAGGGATTTGGTGATAAAAGGATTGGATATTGATTGTGCTGAAAATGTTTTTTGAGGATGCAGTTATCAACCGCCATACAATTTAAACAGTCGTAAAATCGTCCCCATCCTGTAAATCCTATAAATCCTCGTTATATTTGCAGCCAATAAAAACCTTTATGTTTAACAAACGAAGTAAGATAAAAGACTTGCTGGCCGTAGATACCGCCAACTTTGAGACAACGGTAATGGGATGGGTACGTACCTTTCGCAATAACCAGTTTATAGCCCTTAACGATGGCAGTACCAATAATAATTTACAGGTAGTGGTCAGCCTTGGCGAGTTTGATGAAGCTATATTGAAACGCTTAACAACTGGAGCTTGTATTAAAGTAAGCGGTCAAATAATACCCAGCTTAGGCAAAGGGCAAAAGGTGGAGTTAAAAGCAGCAACACTAGAAATTTTGGGTGATAGCGATGCCGAAAAATATCCTTTGCAGCCCAAAAAACACAGTCTTGAATTTTTAAGGGAGATTGCTCACATGCGTTTTCGTACTAATACTTTCGGCGCTATATTCAGGGTAAGGCATTCACTGGCTTTTGCCGTGCACAATTTTTTTAATGATAAAGGATTTATCTATTTGCATACGCCTATTATTACCGCCAGCGATGCAGAAGGCGCAGGCGAAACATTTAAGGTAACAACATTACCGCTTGATGGCAGCGCCGGGAAAAACGAAGATGGCACTATCAACTATAAAGAAGATTTTTTTGGCCGTAGCACCAACCTAACCGTAAGCGGGCAATTAGAAGGCGAACTTGCAGCCATGGCTTTTAGCGATGTGTATACTTTTGGGCCAACTTTTCGTGCGGAAAACAGCAACACCACCAGGCATTTAGCGGAGTTTTGGATGATTGAGCCAGAAGTTGCTTTTAATGACTTAGAAGATAACATGAACCTGGCCGAAGAGTTTATCAAATATATTATTAAATTTGCGATGGAGCATAATAAAGAAGACCTGGAATTTTTAACGCAACGATTAATTGAAGAAGATAGCACAAAGCCAGTAATTGATAGAAGCGAGATGAGCCTGCTGGAAAAATTGGCTTTTGTAGTGGATAACGATTTTGAAAGGCTTACCTACACAGAAGCAATTGAAATTTTAAAAGATAGCAACCACAACAAAAAGAAAAAGTTTAAATATTTGATTGAAGGGTGGGGCGTTGATTTACAAAGCGAGCACGAACGTTACCTGGTTGAAAAACATTTTAAAAAACCGGTAATACTCACCAACTATCCTAAAGATATAAAATCGTTTTACATGCGGTTAAATGATGATGGAAAAACAGTAGCTGCAATGGATATTTTAGCGCCAGGCATTGGTGAAATTGTAGGCGGCTCACAAAGAGAAGAGCGCATAGATAAACTAACCCAGCGGATGGCTGAAATGAATATACCCGCCGATGAACTGAGCTGGTATTTAGATACCCGCCGCTTTGGCGCATGCCCGCATGCTGGCTTTGGGCTTGGGTTTGAGCGCCTGGTGCAGTTTGTTACCGGTATGGGCAACATAAGGGATGTAATACCTTTTCCACGGTACCCTAAAAGTGCGGAGTTTTAAACGACAACTGTTTCATACAAAAAAACCGATGCTGCAAGGCTTCGGTTTTTTTATTTTTTT
>JAYVUJ010000319.1:0-5600 GCA_043788035.1 Ferruginibacter sp.
GTACATTGATTTATAATGGATGTCCGTTTTAGTAATACCATCCTGAAGGATGCGGCAAACTTTATACCTCTTTTCAAGAAAATTAGTATGCTTACACCATGGTTATTATCCTGTTTAGGTGTATGGTTATTGCAGGATGGATTATATAGTATTACAGCAACAATGCTATACCAAGTTACATTTAAAATTGTTGGGCGTGCCCCAAGCCGCGGCGGCAAGGGGCCAGGCTATCATTCCAAAATCCGCAGCGCCAATTGTACACCCCGCACTTTATGGAAAAGCTTACGGCGCTTTGCGAGTTTTTCCCTTCTATCCCTCACGCATCAGTTACAAGGGTATTTGTTTTTATTGAAAGTAAGCGAAGAGAAATAGTTTTCAAATTTGCCGTAACCAGTCTGACGCCCTGGTCAGACTGGTTACGAGATACTTCTTTTAATTTATCAGTAAACCAGTCGGCGCCACAAATTAAATTGTATGGTTAACTAATATCTTCCAGCACGCAAAAAGCATAGGGCGGCAATATTAAATAGCCATTTTCACTGCCAACAATATATTCTTTTTGCCCCCAATGGTCAAACAGCACTGTTGGCGGATTACCATTTTCTTTTACCACCTGCCAATCCACAAAAGCAGTTTCATTTTTAAAATTAAAAAAACAAAATAATCTTTTGTCATGCAAGTACCGTAAAAAGCCCGCCACATGTATATTGTAGGGCGATAACCAAACAAGGTTGCTATTATCTGCCAGCACCGGCAACGCTTTTCTTATACGTATCAATTTTTGTGTGGCAGAAAAAATGCGCTCTTCATTGGAACCTGCAGTATCAATTTTTGTATTCTTTTTCCAGTCAATAATGGGGCGGTGCATCCAGCGGTTATCATAGCTTTTAGCTGGGTTGTTTAGGTAACTATAATCGTTGGTGTAGCCGGCTTCATCACCATAAAAAAGCATAGGTAAGCCTCCAATAAAAAAGCTGCAGGCTTGCATTACTATTATCCGGTTAATGGCTGCATTAACCTGTTCTTCACTAGTATTAATAATTGCTTTTTCAAGCCCGCAAAGCGATGCCAGCGTACCGCTTATTCGTGCGTCCTGCGTTTTTTCGTTTGTACCAAACAAAGCGCCCATAGCAGTAGAGCCATAAGTGTTGCCAGTATAAAAATCTTTTAAAAATTTACGGTGCTGGTACGGCTCAAAAGATGCCTGCCTTATCATATAATCATCATAACCCAAGCCAATATCATCATGGCACCTGGTATAAGTTATCCAGGATGTGCCGTACGGTTTTTTAAGCACTTCATGTTGTGCAGCCAGCATTACACGGGTGTCGCCTGTTGCAAGCGCATCCCACTGTAACGCCATTTGTGTGGCATTATACGCAAAATCGCACTCCCTTGCAGTATAGGTGCCAGTGCCAAAATAGTCCATAATTTGTTTAGGCGCCACAATGGCTTCGCCCAGTAAAGCCATGCCAGGTGCGGCTACCTTCACACATTGTTTTAGCAGGCGTAAAATAGTGTGTGCGCCGGGTAAGTTTTGGCAGGTAGTTCCTGCCTGTTTCCAGATAAATGCCGGTGCATCTACCCGCAGCACATCAACCCCAAGGTTAGCATAAAATAACATAATGCCCAGCATCTCAATCAGCACGGCTGGGTTGCTAAAATTAAGGTCCCACTGGTAATTGTGAAATACAGTCATTACCCATTTTTCGCACTCCGGCACGTAGGTAAAATTGCCAGGTGCTACTTCCGGAAAAACCTCCGGCATGGTTTGTTCAAAATAATCAGGCATACTGCGGTCAGCGTACATATAAAAATAATCCTGGTATTTTTTATCGCCCTGCCTTGCTTTTACAGCCCACGCATGCTGGCGTGATGTATGGTTGAGCACAATATCCACCATCAAATACATTTCTTCCGCATTCATTTTTTGCTGCACGGCTTGCAGGTCTTCCAGCGTACCAAATCGTTCGTCTACTTTTTTATAATCTTCCACTGCATAACCACCATCGCTTTCACCAGCGGGGCTTTTAAATAACGGCATCAGGTGTAAAAAATTTATGCCCAGCTTTTTTAAATACTCCAGCTTGCCACCAAGGTGTACCAGCTTGCCGCAAAAATTATCTACGTACAAGCTCATGCCGGCAATTTCGTTGCTTAAAAACCAATATCCTTTTTTTTCTTTAATAGTATCTTTTTGTTGCAGGCCCGGGCTTCTTTTTACATGTGCTTTGGCAATTTCATCTATCAGTTCATCAAATAATTTGGCAGCATTTATATGCTGCCCGTACAATTCATCATACAATATTTTTATGGCTGCTGCATTGGCTATTAGTCTGGTATAAAATGAAAGATCTTGTTCTTTCCCACTACCGATATTATTTTTTGAAAGCACCTTTTTTATTCTTTGGTGCAACTGATAATCATACATGGTAAATCTATTTAAAAAAATTAGGATTAGGTATTTCTTACTCAAAGTGCTACAGCTATTACATATAGCCGGTTTCTGCTTACTTTTTTTCTTGATAAAAAAAGTAACAAAAAATCAAGTCCTCCTGGATGAACCGGTTCGGACGAAGCTCAAAATTATAAGGCTAAAAAATTAAACGTTGCCTTAAAATCATCCGCCAGTTGGCGGACGCCGCCAGGCCCTAAATTATTTGTTAACTGGCCCGAGCTCAGACAACGTTGATTTCTTAACGGCCAATAGTTGTTTTTTTTATAGCACTTTTTTATTTAATGCCATTGCTAGCTTACGGTTGGGTAGATTACACATAATTCTATAAAAATAATTTTAGTTTTTCTATCCTAAAATCTATCCATCACCATATCATAACCCAGCACATACCGCACCTACAGTAAGCAAATTCAATTTGTCAGCCTCTACCACACCTGCGGGGCATGTTATTTTTTAATAGAAAATATCATTGGATAAATGCTTGAAAGCTTCCATAGCGCCCATGTATTCACAGGTTCTGGCGCCAGCTTTATTTGCATTGGTAACAATGCTATCCCATGTTTCAACTGGCAAGCCTGTAATGTTTTTAATATTGCTTAATTGGTATAATACGGCGCCTACAAATGCATCGCCGGCACCAGTTGTATCAACAGGCGTAACCGGTATGCTTGGCAAAACCCTGATGTTATTTTTATAGCCTAGCAGCGTACCATCTTTACCCAAAGTAATAGTGAAGATGCCTGTTGTTTGCTGTAATAATTTTTCAGCGGCATCCATCAAAACCGTTGTGCCAGTTAGCAGCATCGCTTCTTCATCACTTAATTTTAAAAAATTGCAGTGCTGTAAAAAATGCCAGCTCTGGCTTATAAAGCTTTGTGTATTGCCTTTAAAAAGCAAGTGCCTGTAATTAGGGTCAAAGCTGATGAAGATATTTTTTTCCTGCGCTTTTTTTAGCAGGCTTACATAAGCGAGCTGTAAGGGGCCTGGTAAAAATGCAGTGGCAGAACCAAAATGTATAATGCCAAAACCATCCAGGTTAATGGCAGCTATATCGGCTTCGCTTAGCTCGCCATCGGCACCACGGTTAAAAACAAAATCACGTTCACCATCTTCCATTAACGATACAAAGGCAAGGGTTGTAAAGTGCTTATCATCCTGTAGCATAAATTCTGTAGATACGCCAAATTCTTTCATGGTGTCAATCAACTGCTTTCCAAATGGGTCGTTACCAACTTTTGCAGACATGGTAACATCTCCACCAAGCGCAGCTATTGCGGCGGCTACGTTTGTTGGCGCGCCACCGGTTTTTTTTAAAAAATTATCGCCTTGCGATAAGGGCTTTCCCTTATCGGTACAAATCATATCAATCAATGCTTCGCCGATGCAAAGAATTTTAGTAGGGTAATTTTCAGTATCTATAATATTTGCCATTATTTAAATTGGTTAAAAGTTTTTAAATTAATGGCTGGCACCCATTGGCACCAATACATCTTTTGTTACAGGCGCTGGTTTAATTAATAAAGTGGCCATTGCTGCTACCATCAAAAATACACCGGCAAATGTTATGGCGTTACCGGGGTTATTGTTAAGCAGGTGTTTAAGGATAAAACCAAATGTTAGGTTTTGCAATATCATGGGTATCACAATCATCATGTTGATGATGCCCATGTAAACGCCGTAACGCTCTTTTGGGATATTGCCAATAACCATTAAATAGGGTATGCCCATCATGCTTGCCCAGGCAATACCAAAGCCCGTCATTGGCGCAAACAATAAATATTTATTTTCTATGTGCGGAAAAACGAGCAAGCCAGCACCAGCGAGGATAAGGCAACTAAAATGCACCATTTTGGGGCTGTACTTATGCGCCAGCCAAACTAGCCCGAAGGCAGATAAAAAAGTAGCCACATTGTACCAGCCATTTACAAGCCCTGTCCACCCCACAGCTTCTTCATATAATTTAGGATTACTAGATGGTGTGGTATGCCATACAGAAAGCGCAATACTTTTGGATGCATTTTGCCAGTAACAAAACAATGCATACCATTGAAAAAGATACACCAGTGCCAGTTGCCACATTACCTTTGGCATGTATTTAATGGAGTGGGCAATTTCAATAAATGGTGCTGCAATGCCTTTTTTATTAGCCCGCAGCGCTGCTAGTTCTTCTGGCGTGGGGGGTATTTCTGGTGTTGTTTTTACAGACCACAATACCGATGCGATGGAACAAAAAGAACCTAGAAAAAACGAGCCGTAAACCCAACTCGGTATACGGCCATGGCCTTGTGGAAAATATTTTTGAAAAACAAATAATGAAAGGTTGGCTAAAGTAATACCCAGCCCGGTAAAAAAGCTTTGGGTTAAAAAACCAGTAGCATGCTGTTTATCAGGCAGCTTATCTGCAATAAAAGCCCTGTATGGTTCCATTGCAGTATTATTGCCTGCATCTAATATCCATAATAAGCCTGCCGCCATCCAAAGGCTGCTGCTAAAAGGAAATAGAAATAAGGTAATGCTGCACAACATGGCACCAATAAAAAAATAGGGCTTTCGCCTGCCCCAGCGGGGGTGCCATGTCTTGTCGCTTAGCACGCCAATTATTGGTTGTATAAGCAAGCCCGTCATTGGGCCCGCCAAATTTAAAATAGGTATCTGGTCGGGGCTTGCACCTAAAAAATCGTAAATTGGGTTAACAGCGCTCTGCTGTAGCCCAAAGCTATACTGAATGCCAAAAAAGCCAACATTCATATTGATTATCTGCTGAAATGTAAGGCTTGGTTTTGTAATTGTCATGAGTAGGCTATCGTTTTAAGGCAATTGTAGTAGAAAGATAATTACAGAAATTTTCTATGAAAGCTTAAACCTTATCGCAAACGTTTGATGTTGACATTTTAACGTGTAGCAAATCTATTATTTATCATAAAGATTCACCTTCTACTAAATAAGAATCAATGTATAATTCCTGGTAAGGCGCGTCTTCCTTTACGCAAGTCATCATGGCGGAAAGTGCCAGCACGCCTAGCTTGTAGCCGCTTGTTTCCACATAGGTAATTTCGGGCGTGTATAATTTTGGAAAAAAATCGCTGTTGCTGATGGTGATTACCGCCACATCATCTGGTATGGAAAGATGCAATTCTTTGAT
>JAYVUJ010000320.1:0-2213 GCA_043788035.1 Ferruginibacter sp.
CAGGTATATGTGTTAACCAATGGGCTAACTTTTTCAGCCTCCACCATATTTTGCAATGCGGTTAAAGGGCAAAAAAATATAACCCTGACGGGAGAAGAAACAGGCGGAGGCTGGTATGGAAACAGCGGGCTTTTAATACCGGATATAACTTTGCCTATTACAAAACTAAGGGTACGGTTGCCTTTTTTTAAAATTGTACAGTACAACCATATACCCACAAAAGGCACCGGAGTAGTCCCCGATATTTTAATACCGCCTACTGTTGATGGCGTACGCAAAGGCATTGACAGAAAAATGGAGATTGTGAAAGGGCTGATAAAAAATAGTACCAGCGGAGGTTTATAAATTAATACTAAAATCATCTCCATCTTTCCAAAATGGAAATTGCGCCCTCACTTTTTCCACGTCTTCTTTTTGCAGCGTTATTGTACATACATCTTCATCATCGCTTTTGTGGTACAGCACTTGCCCAAGCGGGTCAATTACTAAACTATTGCCGCTGTGGTAAATGCTTTTTCCATCATTGCCCACCCGGTTTAAGCCTACTACAAAACATTGGTTTTCTATTGCCCTGGCGCATAGCAAAGTCTTCCAGGCGTGGTTACGTTTTTCTGGCCAGTTAGCAACGTATAACAGTAAGTCGTACTCGCTATCTGTTTCGCCTGGCTGCTGGCGGCTCCAAATGGGAAACCGCAGGTCGTAACAAATTTGCAGGTTTATTTTCCATCCTTTTACAGAAGCAATCAACCTTTTATTGCCAGCTGTGTAATGCTTGTCTTCTTCCGTGTAGGCAAATAAATGGCGTTTGTCGTAGTAGCCAAATTGCTCGTTTGGCAGCATCCATATAAGGCGGTTAAAGTACTTGCCTCCTTCATTGATAATGATACTACCGGTAAGGATTATTTTGTTGGTAGCCACTATCTCTTTCATCCATTGCATGGTTTCGCCTTCCATTGTTTCGGCAAATAATTCTGGCTGCATGGTAAAGCCAGTGCTGAACATTTCTGGCAGCACAATTATTTCTGTACGTTCTTCAATGGCTTCTATTTTATTTTTAAGCATCAAAAGGTTAGCTGCTTTGTTTTGCCAGGCAATATCTGTTTGTATCAGCGTAATAGTGAGCGATGCCATTATTTTTATTTAAAACAAAATTACAGTAAAAAAAGCCTCCCTAGCCTTCAAAGGAGGGTTCTTAGCTTGTGCGAATTTTAAACGCTTTTTAAATTGGCAGTACAAGGAGCGCTTTTTTTTAGGGTAGCTTGGTTTTAACAATAAAAAACGCCGTTTACTTCTAAACAGCGTTTTAATTTTTTTACAAAAAATCAATTATTTATTACCGGTGCGCTGTGTTCCGTAACCATGCCTTCCGCCTCTATCACTACTGTGCATTGGGCGTTGCTTATTAAACGTTGGCTTTTTTGCACCGCCAACTTGCGGCACAAATGAACCTGCGCTCATTGGGTAAGGATGGCTATCTGTTACTGGTATATTTTTACCAATCAATTTTTGTATATCCCGTAGTTCTTCACGCTCTTCCTGGTCGCAAAAAGAGAAAGCTATGCCTGTATTGCCAGCCCTTCCGGTACGACCAATACGGTGTACGTAGGTTTCTGGCACATTAGGTAATTCAAAATTTATTACGTGTGTCAGTTCATCAATATCGATGCCTCGTGCAGCAATATCTGTGGCTACTAAAACCCGAAGGCTACCATTTTTAAAGTTTGTCAGCGCATTTTGCCTGGCGTTCTGCGATTTGTTGCCGTGTATGGCTGCTGCAGTAATATTTTCTTTTTGTAAAATTTTTACCACTTTATCCGCACCATGTTTTGTACGTGTAAAAACAAGTGCTGTCTTTATTTCTGTACCTTTTAAAAGATATAGCAATAAGCCTGGCTTATTATTTTTATCAACTAAATACAAGCTTTGCGCAATGGCATCTACAGTAGATGAAACTGGAGTTACTTCAACCTTTGATGGGTTTGTTAATAGCACGTTCGCCAATGTTTGTATTTCTGGCGGCATGGTGGCAGAGAAAAATAATGTTTGCCTTTTTGCCGGCAATTTGATAATTACTCTTTTTACATCGTGGATAAAGCCCATGTCCAGCATCCTGTCTGCTTCATCCAACACAAATATTTTTAAGTGCTGCAGGCCGATATAGCCCTGGCTCATTAAATCTAACAGCCTGCCTGGCGTGGCTATTAAAATATCTA
>JAYVUJ010000321.1:0-3074 GCA_043788035.1 Ferruginibacter sp.
TCTTTTCAGTTAGACGATATAAAAACTTTTCGGCCCGATGTGGCAGTGTTAACCAACATTACCGAAGATCACCTGGACAGGTACGAATACAATATAGAAAATTACATCAGTAGTAAGTTTCGCATTGCCATGAACCAACAGCCTGAAGATGTTTTTGTTTATTCGTTAGATGATGCAACAACAACAAAATATTTAAATAACTATAACATTAAATCAACACTAGCCCCATTTACCATGAGTAAACCACTGCCGCAGGGTGCATACCTGATGAACGCAAAAATGCATTTAAAATGGAAAAGCGAAGAAATGCAAATGAGCATTGAAGATTTTGCTTTAAAAGGCAAGCACAACCAGTATAACAGTATGGCTGCAAGTTTAGCAGCATCTGCTGTGGATATCAGGAAGGAAAAAATAAGAGAGGCTTTACAAACTTTTGAAAGCTTGGAACACCGGATGGAGCCCGTGGCATCTATTAAAAATGTTGAATTCATAAACGACAGTAAAGCTACT
The DNA here is from genome assembly GCA_043788035.1 of Ferruginibacter sp. Classification (GTDB taxonomy): domain Bacteria; phylum Bacteroidota; class Bacteroidia; order Chitinophagales; family Chitinophagaceae; genus Ferruginibacter. The sequence goes on from JAYVUJ010000321.1 coordinate 511, forward strand.
AATGTAAACAGTACCTGGTTTGCTTTAGAAAGTATGGAAAAACCCGTGATACTTATTTTGGGTGGTGTTGATAAAGGAAATGATTATGCTTTAATAAAAGAATTGATTAAAGAAAAAGTAAAAGCGATAGTGTGTTTGGGAATAGATAACAGGAAAATTCATGAAGCCTTTGGTGATATTATGCCGCTGATTGTAAATGCTACATCAGCAAAAGAAGCTACCGAAGCGGCATTTCATTTTGCTGCAAAAGGCGATGTGGTTTTATTAAGCCCTGCCTGTGCCAGTTTTGACCTGTTTAAAAATTACGAAGACAGGGGCAACCAGTTTAAACAAGCAGTGAAGGAATTATAGCACCTATCCCCTAAAGGGGAAAATGGAGAAGAATAAAGCGAATGAATATAAATATGCGCTAAAAAAAAGAGAACTAATTAAAATTATAATAAAAATCGATAGTCCCCCTTTAGGGGATCGGGGCATGGCAAACTTAATAAACATAAAAGAATTATTTACACCAAACATCAGTAACAACCTGGTAAGTAAAACCAAAGGCGACCGTGTTATATGGGGCATTGTGGTTATTCTTACGCTGGTAAGTTTACTGGTGGTGTACAGCAGCACCAGTTCGTTAGCGTACAAATACAGTAAGAGTAATGAAAGCTATTTATTTAAACAGTTTGCATTTATCATTTTAGGTTTACTGGTTATTTATTTTGCCCACCGGGTTAATTATACCATTTATGCAAGGGTAGCAAAAATTATTTTTTTAATATCTATTCCGTTATTAATTTATACTTATTTTTTTGGGGCTAAAATAAATGATGGCAGCCGTTGGATAAAATTGCCATCATCAACATGACCTTTCAAACATCCGACATGGCCAAGTTGGCGCTGTTTATGTATTTAAGCCTGCAGCTGAGTCGTAAACAAAATGTAATTAAAGATTTTAAAAAAGGTTTTTTGCCTATAATTATTCCCGTAGTAATTATTTGTGCACTGATAGCGCCGGCAAATTTATCAACAGCATTATTAGTAGGCGCTACCAGTTTTATGCTCATGTTTATTGGCAGGGTAAATACAAAGCATTTATTAATATCTATAGGTATTGCATTAATACCCGTTATATTTTTATTTGCTCTTGCGATAGGCACTTACGATAAAACAACCCACAAAACAAAAGACCTGCCAGCACTTTTTGCCAGTGGCCGTATACCTACCTGGATAGGCCGTATACAAACATTTGTATACAGTAATAAAGAAGATGATAATGAAAAATTGTACCAGATAAACCAGGCAAAAATTGCAATAGCCAGTGGCGGATGGGTGGGCCGGGGCCCGGGTAAAAGTGAGGCAAGAAATTTTTTACCACATTCCTACAGCGATTTTATTTATGCAATAATTATTGAGGAGTATGGATTTTTTGGCGCCGCCTTTATGGTATTTATTTACCTGTTGTTTTTGCACCGCTGTATAAGGTTGTACCGAAAATGCCCTTATGCCTTTGGTGCATTTTTAGCGCTGGCATTAAGTTTTACATTAGTAATTCAGGCACTTGCAAATATGGGGGTGGCAGTAAATGCATTTCCTAACACAGGCGTTACATTGCCACTGGTAAGTATGGGCGGTAGTAGCTTTTTATTTACCTGCTTATCTATCGGTATTATTTTAAGTGTGGCAAGAAACGTGGAGCAGTTGGAGCCAGCTCCTTCGCCACTAAAAGGAAATTGATGGAAACGAATATTGTAAAAGTGAGAATGTATTTATTGAGCTGGTAGTATTGAAATAAATAAATGAGTGAAGAAAAAAATGATAATAACAATCTTAGTACACCCTTTAATGGGGCACGGGGCTGTATCATCATAGCAGGCGGTGGCACAGGTGGGCACATTTTTCCGGCAATTGCCATTGCCAACGCTATAAAAAAATTACAACCGCAAACGCAATTTTTATTTATTGGCGCTAAAGGAAAAATGGAAATGGAAAAAGTGCCGCAGGCTGGTTTTGAAATTAAAGGATTGGATATAGCTGGCTTTAACAGAAGTTCTTTGATAACAAATATTGGTTTACCCTTTAAGTTGATAAAAAGTTTTTTACAGGTACGTCAAATTTTTAAAACGTTTCAACCTGTTGCTGTAATTGGCGTGGGCGGCTATTCCAGCTACCCGGTGTTGAAGTATGCACAGGCAAAAAAAATTAAAACTTTTATTCACGAGAGTAATTCATTTGCCGGTAAAAGCAATATACTGCTGGGTAAAAAAGCCCTGCGCATTTTTACAGCCAGCGATAGCATGGAAAAATTTTTTCCACGGCATAGAACCATTAACACAGGTAACCCGGTAAGGTCGGCCATATCGCATAGCACAATAACAAAAGCAGCAGGAATAAATTATTTTGGATTAAATCCGGAAAAAAAAACCATTCTTACTGTTGGCGGCAGCCTGGGGGCAAAAAGTATTAACGAAGCAATTGACAAACATATTGACGAGTTTGAAAAAAATAACCTGCAGCTCATTTGGCAAACTGGTAAACTGTATGCTGAAAAAGCAAAACAAAGCGCAGGAGGTAAG
>JAYVUJ010000322.1:0-2089 GCA_043788035.1 Ferruginibacter sp.
TTTTTTTATTCGCCTTCCTTGCTGCTTTAGCACCATATTTTGTCCCTTTAAAACGCTGCAGGTTCCCCAATTGCTTTACCACATTTTTGTAAGATTGACCGCAGGTCCACCGATTGTGCATCAGCAATTTTCCAACATTTTTAAATGATCTTTTTGTAGAGCTTATCATCCGTTGGATAAGTGATATTTTTTTCCTGGACAGTTGTATCCACACTTATAAACAAACCCGAATTCACCTCATCAGGTGGCTCATTTACACGAATGCTTTGCTGTAAAATTAATTCAACCCCAGGTTCCCCTATGCGCTGCCTGAAGGCAATAAGTTCAGTGGGTACACAAGGGATATTGGGCTGGAAATGCTGTTCGCCACTAAAGTACTGATAGTAACAATTTTCTGCCCACTGCTCGACAATATTTTCATCACTAAGATTGCGCAAATATTTCAGGATAAGTAACGACACCATAAGCCGAATGGGCTTAGCTGGCTTACCCATTTTTACATTATAATGCTTTTCGAAAGTAGTATCAAATATGGTCCAATTAATTGTATCAGCTAACTGATACAAAGGATGTTTTTGATCGAGCTGAGCAGACAAGCCATGAAATAAACCAAGTTGCGGGGTGTGATTATTGGTAGATAGCATATTTAAATTTGCAAGCTTTTAACCAATTTTTCAAATATCCGGGACCTTTTCTGATAACAATTTTATAACATATCTAACACCATCCTCACTTTTATACTTTTTTAGGCTCGACTATTTAGTCATTTGGAACTTTTAATTGCAAGTATAAAAATTAACAAAAGGTAGCCGGTTATTTGAATCTAATGGGCAGGGTTGGTTAAAACCATCTTTAGGAGAGAATTAGAAGCAATGGATGTTTTCTTGATGATTTTGAAGCATAAGTTTTAAGGGCGTTACTTTTTGTATGCTTATCTTAAAGATTCAATTACTTTTTCAAGTTCCCCCTCACTTAGCACATCTTTCTTTTTATAAACAAGCATACTTGTAGCATCATAAATATAAGTAAATGGCACCGATGTTATACCAAGCTCCTGAAAAGGCTTTTGAGATTGCGCATAAAACAGCGTATAATTATTGGCGGCTTTAAATTTTAAAAGCTTGTCAACTGGTTCATCCGAAACCATTAAAAAATTTACTTTTTCTGAATACTTTAGTTTTACTTTTTCAAAGCCTGCCATTTCTTGCCGGCAAGGTCCGCACCAGGTGCCCCAAAAGTTTATTACCATTGGCTTTCCTTTAAAGCTTTCTAAATTAATAGCACCTCCCTCCAGGGTTTTTATCGTTAAAGCCGATAAATTAATTTGTGGTATCCGGTTCTTTTTCACTTTTCTTACAATAAAAAAAGAGGTAAAAAGAAGTATCATTACGGCAAATAAATATAAAAATGCTTTACTCATATTATTATCTCTGACAAATTATTTTTTCATTGTTTTATAAGTATTGATAAGCCCATTTGTAGAGGAATCATGGGTAGCAATGATATCATCTTCCCTTAATTCCGGCAATATCTTTTTAGCTAAAACTTTACCTAGCTCAACGCCAAACTGGTCGAAGCTAAAAATGTTCCAAATAACGCCTTGTACAAAAATTTTATGCTCATACAACGCAATTAACTGGCCAAGGCTAAATGGGGTAATTTCTTTTATTAAAAACGAATTGGTGGACCTGTTGCCAGTAAATGCCCTGTAGACATCATTATTTTCGCTTCCGTTCATTAGCGCTTCTGTTTGAGCAAAAAAGTTGCTTAACAAAATTTTATGATGTTCGCCAACCTGGTTGTGCGATATGGCTGTTGCAATAAAATCGCAGGGTATTTTTTGGGTGCCCTGATGTATAAGCTGATAAAAAGCATGCTGCCCATTGGTGCCAGGCTCGCCCCAAATTACCGGGCCCGTGGAGTAGGTTACGCGCTTGCCATTCCTATCTACATATTTACCATTGCTTTCCATATTGCCTTGTTGAAAATAGGCTGCAAAACGATGCAGATATTGATCATACGGTAAAATAGCTTCTGTACTGGTACCATAAAAATTGGTGTACCAAATGCCTACAAGCGCCATTATCAC
>JAYVUJ010000323.1:0-2815 GCA_043788035.1 Ferruginibacter sp.
GGCAAAATTATGCAGGCCATACCACTTCTGGTACCTACACAGATGTTTACAAAACTACACTGGGTTGCGATAGTACCCGCACGTTGCAGCTTACGGTAAAGCCGGTAGTAAGTACAACCATAACAGCGGTAATTTGTGAAGATGAAAGCTATGCAGCCCATACTACAACAGGCATATTTGTTGATATTTATAGAGCCGCAAATGGCTGCGACAGTACCCGCACTTTAAAGCTTACCGTTAATAAAAAGAGTTATGTTACCATTAATAAAATCATCTGCAAAGGAGAGTCATACATGGCAGGTGGCAGCCTGCAAACTACAACCGGAACCTACACAGACAGCTTGCTGAATTATTTAAACTGCGATTCGATAATTACTACCAACCTAACAGTTAGTTTTTCGCAGCCCGGTTTGGGTAAAGACAGGGGTATTTGTTTTGGCACTACTTTGTTTTTAACACCCGGTAATTTTACAACTTATTTATGGCAGGATGGAAGTATAAAAAATATTTTTCCAGCAATAACAACAGGCCAATATTCGGTAACAGTTACCAATCAATATGGATGCAAAGCATCCGACACAATGAATATTGTTCAAATTGATACGCTGCCAGTAAACTTTTTACCGGCAGATAGCAGCCTTTGCAGGGGCAACACTGTTAGTATTAACATGGTTGGTTACAGTAAATATTTATGGAACACAGGCAGTACGGTTAGTTTTATTGATATTAAAAAACCGGGTACTTATAAACTGCTTGTTACCGATAACAATGGGTGCCTTGGGTACGACTCATTGAATGTTTTTTATTACAATTGTTCTGCCGTGTGGATACCAAATGCATTCACCCCAAATGCAAATAGATTAAATGAAATATTTAAGCCCATTTTTCCAGCACCGGTATCAAATTATAAAATGCAAATATGGAGCAGGTGGGGGATACAGATTTTTGAAACAAACAATAGTTCCATTGGTTGGGATGGCAGGTACAGGGCAGAGCCGCAGGGCACCGGGGTATTTATCTACTTAATTACTTTTAAAGATATTGATGGCATTGCCGAAAAAAGAACAGGTACAATTACTTTGTTAAGATGATGCTATCCATTAAAACATATTCATTCTAAAGGCAAAAGTCATCAGCGCCGCGGCATTTTGTGTATTTGATTTACTGTGCATGCTGCGCTTATGATTGATAACAGTATGCTCGCTTATAAATAGTTTATCAGCAATTTGTTTACTGGTGAGGCCCTCGGCAATATATAGTAATACTTCTTTTTCTCTTTTAGAAAATATTTTATTTTCTTCATGTAAAAAATAAGTATTCTTTACAACTGTTTCTATGGTCCCATTTACAGGATCCACTCTTTCTACTACTTGTATAACAGGGTTGTTCTTTACAAAGTGATCCACCTTTGTTACCACGCCAAGGCTTATTAAAGGATTGCCTTTATCATCAGATTTTATAAAAGAGCTTCTTTGCAAAAGATTTATATACTCCCCTTTGCTATCTATTACGCGATAATTAAAGTTGAAAATATGGTCTTTATGTTCCTGCTTTGGAATACTGCCAAGGAAATTTTGCATATTTACAAATACTTCTTCGTTAAACAAACGCAGGTCTTCAGGATGGAACCTTTCAGCAAAAAAATCAATACCACCACAAATTATATCGGCAGTTGTAAAACCCATTATTGTTTTACAATTTTTTGATACCATCAGGTACTTGCCGGTTGTATAATCAAGCAAATAAGTAATGGGGACAGTATGGCTTAAAATGGCAGAAGTAGTGGCGTGTAAATTAATAAGCTTATTTACCTCCTCCAGCATAAATTTTTCCGGAACAGAAGTATTCCCTTTAGCCTGGTCTATATAATTTATCCATATTGAAGGCTTTAAAATCATATAAAGCTTAAATTTATAACATAGATATACCCTGCAACATATTATAAGTCCATAAAATATATATATCTTTTTCTTTAAAATAGGTATCTGCCTGTATTTAACGTAGCACTCTGCGCTGTTAAATACGTTCTTGCAAGCGGCCAATATCACGGGTAAACGTGTAAAAAAATGGCAGCCTTCTGTGCTGTAAATGCTATTGCTGCCGGCGGGTTAGGTATATGCATGGCAATACAAATTTTTTAGTAAAATACTTTTGAGATGCGCCAGATATACAAGTTTAAGTAGTGGCATCCACAATCAATAATCCAAATACAGCCCCAGTTTGAGGTTAGTAAAGAATATTTTATAAAGGCTTTAGGAAGGGAATTGATTACCGTCGAGATTACAGCCATTTACAATAATAACAGGGTAAAAATTACATTTGTATTTTGCAATAAACGAGCATATCCAGCTTAGTAAGTGTAAAATAAAGTTCGGTAATGTAGGCCATAATTAAATATTTATAATCATGGGAATATTAAAAAATCAACACAAAAATGGAATTTTTTTCTAAACTGAATAGTTGCAAAAATTAATGGGTTTACCTATCTAATTATAGTAAAGTTCAAAACTCATAATTCACTCATGCCTATAAAAAAAGCATCTTGCTTGCAGAAAAATAATCTATCTTTTTAAGGTCGGCCAAAATGATGGATGCTTTTCTTTCTGCGGCCTCTTCTTCCATTAAATCCATGGCTATTTGCCGGTTGTTTTCATCAAGATGGCTAAAGGGTTCATCTAACAATAAAAAATCAAAAGGCTGTTGCAGGGCTCTTATAATAGCAATGCGCTGCTGCTCGCCGTAGCTACAGGTATTGCATAGTTTATGTAATTTGCTATCTATGCCCAAACGCTTTGCCATGGCTTGTATGCGGCTC
>JAYVUJ010000324.1:0-5615 GCA_043788035.1 Ferruginibacter sp.
GCAGCCCTTTCTGGCAGGGCTTCTTCCTGGTCTTCTATATTAAAGTAAGCAAGGTATTTATCTTTTGTGTTGGCATCATCTGCCGTCCACACTACCTGGTTGCCGTTATTAAAAAGCTGGCGGTTATTGATGCTGTTTTTCAATACGTTTACTACATCTTTATTGGTAAGCAGCGATAAAGTAAAGGCATCATTATCTGGCAAATTTCCGCCAAACATAAGGGGCGATTTAAAGATGCTCCACAATGTCATCAGCATGTATTGCTCTTGTTGGGTAAAGGCGCTCATGCGTGGTTTGCCTCGTTCTGCACGTATGCCTATATGACCAAGCGGCAACATATCTCCGTCAGGGTAACCGCCTGGTATACGCCATTTGTTCCAGCGTTCAAACACGGCAAAATGTTCTTTTAGCTGTGGCCAGCTATCCCAAAAATCTCCAACGGTACGCCACATATTGGCATGTTGTTGTATGTGTGCAGCTTGCGCTATGGGCGTTTCGCCGGGCGATGCGCTTAGTACAATTTCACGCCCGCAATTATCTATTGCCTTTCGTATCATTTCTACTTCATCGGTATGGTATGGTTCGGTAAGGTCATCTACTTTTACAAAATCTAAACCCCAGGTTGCGTATAATTTAAATATAGAGGTGTAATATTCCTGCGCCCCTTTTTTAGTGGCATCAATGGTGTACATATCATGCAGCCAGGTACCTTGCCCTTTGGCGCTATATATGTCTTTTGCTTTGATGTTGGTGCCTTCTATAGGTACGTTTTCTTTTACAGCAATTACCGGTATGCCCCGCATAATATGGATACCAAACTTTAGGCCTTGCCCATGTATATAATCTGCCAGTGGCTTAAAGCCTTTGCCGTTGGCAGATGAAGGAAAACGGTTTACCGCGGGGATAAAACGGCCATATTGGTCAATAGAATAATCGGGGTTTGTTTGGTTGTAGCCATGCGATTTATCATTGCCAACGTACCAGCGGATATCTACTACAATATAGTTCCAGCCTGCTTCTTTTAGGTTTTTAGCCATATAATCTGCATTGGCTTTTACTTCGGCTTCGGTAACGGTTGGACCGTAGCAATCCCAACTGTTCCAGCCCATGGGTGGTGTTGGTGCCCATGTGTGGAAATTTGTTTTGTGTTGTGCTGATGCTGCAAACACAAAAAATATGGCTGATAGAAGGGGTATAAAAATTTCTTTTTTCATTATTTATTTTGAGAAGTTGCCTTGTCTCCTAAAGGGGGTAATTTTACGTTACTTCCTTCTTCTGAGATGCTCTATTAATTTTCAAGTTTCAACCTAATGCATAATAAAAGTGGCGCATTACTTCGGTAATTATTTGCACAACCATTTATTAAAATAACTTTAAGTATCCAGCATATATAACTATCAAAATAATTTGCTACTTCTTTTTGCCCTACACGGAAGTACCTGCTTCGTTTAGACTGGTAAATATAATTATGCTTTTTTTATTTTCCCAATCATGCCCTTTTTGCACAAAAAGTTTATTGACAGAACCTGTTGCCCAGTTTATTGTTGGCCACGGCGCGGTGTACACCCACGTGTTACCGGCGTTGCTGTTGATGGTACCGCCGGCATCAATTGTTACGGTGGAAGCTACCTGAAAATTGGCTGATGTTTGCTCCGCAGAATAACCCGGCACTATAGAGTACCCTAAAATTATCTGCTCCCAGCTACCTGAAAGGCTATCTTTTGCTACCAGTGAATCATCTTCCCAGGCATATCTTTCGGGCGATACAACCGCCCAGCCATTTGGCATCCAGAATATTTTACGCGCCTGCAGGTCCATTGAATAAGTGCTTGCGCCGGGCCTTTCCTGGTGAGCCATATAATATTGTCCGGCACCATCATTAAAAACACCGCAATGCGCCGTGCCCTGCCAGCCACTATGACCTATAAACTGATAGGGTGCTACTATCATTGGCGCTGCATCGTGCGGTATATTTACGTCATTGCCATTAAAATCGTAAAAAGACCCTTGCGGATTATCGCTTCTTGCAACGCGTACGTTGTATTTTGTTTGTAGCCAATCGTACGACATAAAGAGATAATATTTGCTTTGCGCAGTATTGTAAATTATTTCTGCACCTTCCAAATTACCATTAATAAAATTACCGGTGACTCCGCGCTGAACAACCCTTACGCCTCTATCGCCGATGGATGCTTCAAGGCCGGTTGCGGGGTCTAACTTCAATACGCAAATTCCATCGTAGTCAGATCCATAGTACATCCAATGCTCGCCTGCGGGGGTTACCACCACTGTTGGGTCTATGGCATTTGTTTGCACGGTATTACCATTTTTAGAAGTTACTGCAAGGCCTTCTTCTGTCCATGGTCCTTCTGGCGATGCCGCCGATGCAAGGCCAATTACACTTCAGCGAGACACAGCCGATGACAACGAATAATATAGCCGGTACCCATTACCCACCTTCAGAATATAAGGCGCCCATAACGAATTGAAAGCCTTGCCGCCTGCCTGCGAAATAAACGCAGTACCAATGGCAGGCAGGCTGTTAAATAGCCAGCCTACAAATACCCATTCAACAAGGTCTTTAGATTTTCGTATTTGTATGCCAGCCCGTACATCGATGCCATAACCAACATCGGTGCTGTACATGTAATAATAATCGCCAATTTTTAGTACAGATGGGTCGTGCACATTGTAATTAAACCATTTGGAATAAAATGAAAATGGTGCAATGGCATCATACGTATCTGTGATGGAATTGACATCGAATGCACCAGGCGTAACCACCGGAGGCGTTACAACTACTGGCAGGGTAATGGGAAAAGCTACATTTTTTTTACTGCAGGATACCAACATGCAATAAGCCAGGATTGCAATAGAAATATAATTACTTACCCGATGGCATTTTTTCATGAAAATATATTACTACCAACTAAATTATTTTATTGTTAGTACCACAACCGATGTTGCCGGTAACAAAACTGTCAATACATCTTTACTCAACGTTACATCTTTAAAAGACACTGGCCTTATTTTATCCGGCTCGGTAAATGAATTATAATCCTGCAATTTTTTAGAGGTTAATATCCTGCCGGTTGCTGATGTAAATTTTTCTCCGCGGATATCCAGCGTTATTTTTTGGGTATGCGATGGGTCGATATTTACTAACGAAATATGGATAACGCCGAGGCTATCTTTTGATGCGGAAGCTGAAACAGATGGCAGCTTTTTACCGTCTAAAATATAGTCGTTGCCCTTTACTGTTAACGGCAGCAGGGTTGCATCCTGGTGTACGTTGTACATTTCCATTACATGGTATGTTGGCGTAAGGATCATTTTTTCTTTGTTGGTTAATATTACAGCCTGCAAAACATTGACACATTGCGCAAGGTTGGCCATGCGTACGCGGTTGGCATGGTTGTTAAAAATGTTTAGGGTAACGCCTGCTATCATTGCATCGCGGATGGTATTTTGCTGATAAAGAAAACCAGGGTTGGTACCTGGTTCTACATCGTACCAGCCGCCCCACTCATCTACCACCAAGGCAATTTTTTGTTCGGGGTCGTACTTATCCATGACTGCAGCATGGTTGGTTACCAGCGAATCCATTTTGATAGCTTCCGTCATGATGGTAAAGTATTGCTGCTCGGTGAAATTGACCGCGGGGCCTTTTTTGTTCCATCCAATTACCGAGTAATGGTGCATGGCTACACCGCCTAACATATTCAATGGAATATTTTTCATTAATGTTTCTGTCCAGTTATAATCCGCATCGCTGGCGCCAGATGCTATAGGCATAAGACCGCCGCTATTTTCCCAATCGCTTATAAAGGTGACGTACTTGCGGTATTCGTTGGCATAATAATCGGGCTTCATGTTGCCGCCGCAGCCCCAGGCTTCGTTGCCAATTCCCCAAAACTTAACGTTCCAGGGTTGGTTGCGCCCGTTTTGTGTGCGCAAATCGCTCATGGGGCTTTTGCCGTTGAAGTTGGCGTACTGTACCCAATCGGCCAGCTCTTGTACGGAACCGCTGCCTACGTTGCCAGACAGGTAAGGCTCTGCACCGAGCAGCTCGCACATGTTTAAAAAATCGTGCGTACCAAAGCTATTATCTTCTGTAACGCCACCCCACCATTTGTTTACCATGGTTGGCCTTTTATCTTTTGGGCCTATGCCATCTTTCCAATGGTAGGTATCTGCAAAACAACCACCTGGCCAGCGCAGATTAGGTATCTTCAACTTTTTTAAGGCTGCCACAATATCGTTGCGTATGCCGTTGGTATTGGGTATAGACGAGGTGTCGCCTACATAAAAACCACCATAAATACAATGGCCAAGATGCTCTGCAAAATGACCGTAGATATTTTTATTGATTTTATACTTTGCATCTTTTGCATTTACCTGGATAGTAGTTTGCTGTGCAATTACGTGACTGCTACAACTACCAGCAATGATAAGCAGCGAGTAAAAAAGCGTTTTTTTCATGTTGTTGATTTACTAATGCGGGTTATGAAAACTGCTTTATGCAGCTATTAAAAATGAGTAATTTATTTATATACAAACCTTTGGCTGGCAATTTGGATAAGCCCAATAATTAATTAAGCTGCAACAATGGCTATGCCTTACAATCATTTTACCTGCTAATTATTACTAGGTTTTAAAAACACCGCAAAAAACGGATAAACTAAAAGCTACACTATTTATAAAGCCACGCTATTAAAAATTATTTGATTATAGAAAAAGTAAAAAAGCCATACAAACAAAACAGGATATCGTTAGTGAGCTACTAAGGTAAATAAAAAATTAAATAATTGTCAAAAAAACACTTATTATTTGTGTTACAGGCAGGCAAATTTTAAAGTACACTATTTACATGCTGGCTTGGCACAAAATTGAGGAACGACTTAAAGCCGGCGCTGTATTTTTTAGTATCTACTTTATAATAAAAAGCGCCCTTTTTGGAATTGAGCTTATCTTTATCTTTTAGTTTTAACAACAGTTTGGTAGATAATAATTTACGGTTGAAGTTGCCTTTATCAAATTCGGCATTGTAAACGGCCTGGTACAGGCTCTGCAGTTGGGGCATAGTAAATTTAGCAGGCAATAATTCAAACAATAATGGATGAAGCGCTGCATTGTAGCGCAATTTCTCTTTAGCCAGCTCTACAATTTTTGTGTGGTCAAAAATAAGCTCGGGTAATTTATTGATGGGGAACCACGCAGGGTGGTAATCTTCATTTATTTGCTGCTTATATTTTTGTATGTCGATGAGGGCGAAATAGGCAATGGAAACTGTACGTTCTACCGCATCCCTCTCTGGGTCTGTAAAGCTATGCAACTGTTCCATGTATAAGCCATCAAGCCCGGTAAGGTTTTTTAAAACCCTTGCTGCTGCGCCTTCTGCACTTTCCGTTTCGTCTACAAAGCCGCCAACTAAACTCCACATGCCTTTAAAAGGCTCAAAGCTTCTTTGTATCACCAGTAATTTTAGCTCTTGCCCATCATAGCCAAAAATGATGCAGTCAACGGCGAATAAAAACCTCTTTTGCTGGTAGTAACGGCGCATACTTTTTGAATCTTTGTTTATTGTATAGTCTGAATGACATTTTAAAATTAAG
>JAYVUJ010000325.1:0-2376 GCA_043788035.1 Ferruginibacter sp.
GCCGTCGTTGTGCGTCCCCGCCAACGACCGAAGCTCGGCAAATAAATGCCAGCAGCTAACATAAAACGCCAGCAGCAAAATGGTTAAACCTTCTCCTTCCCATCCGAGTCCACCTCTCAAAAATTTAAAATTTTCAGGCGAGTCTCCACGCCGGGCATGTGTGGGGGCTGTGGGACTCGCCGCCATTAAGGTAAGCTGCTAAAATCCAAATCCGCTAACTCCATAAAATTTGTCTGCCCAACAAACCTATAAGGTCTTGCATCGCACAAAACATGCGGCAGACCTGATAGGTTTTTACACTTTCAAAAACCCCAACTCATAAACCATCGGCTGCAGCTTTTCTGTAAGCGCTTTATATGCATCTTCAAATGGTTTAAAGCTAACGGGTGCAAAATCGCCGCTGGCATTGCGTGCCTCTGCCGGCGTTGGCGTTACTAAACTTCAAACTCTCACTCTTTACCCCTAATAAAATATAAAACACGGAGGCCGTCGTTGTGCGTCCCCGCCAACGACCGAAGCTCGGCAAATAAATGCCAGCAGCTAACATAAAACGCCAGCAGCAAAATGGTTAAACCTTCGGCTGTTGGCGAGACGCCCAACAGCGGCGTTTGTATAGCCCGCAGCTTTTGTTGCCGTCGTTACTAGGCTTAAAACTCCCAATCTTAAACCATCATAAAATATAAAAAACGGAGGCCGTCGTTGCGTCCCCGCCAACGACCGAAGCCAGGCGATTGCAGGCATTTAAAAATTCAGATACTGCCATTGCATAAATTTTATAATTTTACTACAACATGAAGCACCCCATTTTTTGGCCTCAGTTTTTTACAGCTACCATATTAGAATGGCAGCATCTTTTTAAACAAGATAAGTATAAGGATGTAGTAATTGAAGCCCTGCGTTTTTTAGTACATGAAAAACGAATTACCCTTTATGCATTTGTAATTATGAGTAATCATATCCATCTTATTTGGCAGCCGCGGGGAGAATTTACGCCTGATAACATACAGCACAGTTTAATGTCATTTACTGCCCACAAATTTAAAAATGATTTGGAACAAAATCATTCGCAGGTATTATCTCATTTTAAAGTAGATGCAAAAGACAGGGTTTATCAATTTTGGGAAAGAAATTCTTTGGGCATTGATTTATTTAATGAAGCCGTATTTATGCAGAAGCTAGATTATATACATTGGAATTCTGTAAGGGCAGGATTGTGCCAATTGCCTGAGGATTATTATTATTCTTCAGCTAAATTTTATGAACACGGCGTGGATGATTTTGGAATGCTCACCCATCACAAAGATTAAAATGGTTAACGCTTCGGCTGTTGGCGGGGACGCACAACAGCGGCGTTAGCATAGCCTGTAGCTTCCTTACCCTCCCAGTCTACCTCTTCCTTCCCCTCCTAGTCTACCTCTCAAAAATTTAAAATTTTCAGGCGAGTCTCCACCCAGGGTTTTTGTGCAAAGCCAGAGATTGGCCTGGAAATATGAAGATTACTTAACGCTGCATCATCCGCTCCTTTTATTTTACCACAGCCTGTGGAAAATTTTAACTTCTTAATTCCCTTTCATTTTCCGACATTCATAAAAATTAAAGCTGCACTTGAAAGAAAATAAAGAAATAACGGCGCTATTACATTTGATTGATGACCCCGATGAATATGTTTACAGCACCGTAAGCGAAAAGCTTATTTCATTTGGTAAAGACATCATTCCCAACTTAGAAAACCTTTGGGAAAACACCGGCAACGAAGAAATACAGGAAAGAATTGAACTGTTGATTCACCGACTACATTTCAGGGATTTAACGGATGATTTTACCGAATGGGCGGCTAAAGATGCTGATTTGCTGGAAGGTGCTTTGCTGGTGGCCCGTTACCATTACCCCGATATGGATACCACGGTTGTTTACCAGGAAATTGAAAAACTGCGCCGCAATACCTGGCTGGAACTGAATAACTACCTCACTCCCATTGAACAGATAAATATTGTTACCAGTATTTTTTATAATTACTACAAACAAAAAGGTGTTGAGTTTGCTTATAACAATCCCGATGATTATTTAATTAACAAAACGCTTGAAAGCAAAAAAGGAAATGCTTTAAGTAATGGCATTATCTATATTGCACTTTGCGAACTGCTGGATATACCGGTTAAAGCCGTTAATATTCCTCGGCAGTTTATACTGGCGTATTTTGATTCGCAGCACGATTTACTAAACCCTGTTGGACATCCTTCTGAAAAAATTAATTTTTTTATTGACCCATTGAATGGGCAAATGTACAGCCACAATGATGTGGAAGCATATTTTAAACGCATCTCTGTTCCGCCGGTTCCATCTTACTTTAGGCAATTAAACAACAGGCGCATTATT
>JAYVUJ010000326.1:0-8447 GCA_043788035.1 Ferruginibacter sp.
TTGGGACTATACTAGAGAACAAAAAAAGTTTACTAACTACACTTTTGAAACCCTTGATGCTGTGGAAGATCAATTAGAAAAATCATTGCGAGAACTCAATGATGAAAAGGATGTAATGAAATCTATATGCTATTTTGACTGGCTAAAAAATTTATCTTGATAGCGGTTTAGTATTAATTATACGATTGTTTGATTTCTGATTGATATGATTGATAAGGATCAAACTTATAGTTACAATACTGGCGGCTTTTCTGTGAGCGTGTAGTGCATAAGGGCAGGTTATACCAACCGCTCAGACACAGCCTTTTGTCACCACTCAAAAACTGAATATCCTACCATCCGCAAATATAGCTGGTACTCCATTGAACTATGTACGCACCCGGGAAGCAGAAAAGCCGTTTAGTTCAGGTACAATGCTATCATCAACACCATGGGGATGCCGATCTCTTGTAGGCGGTTTATTTTTAAGTTTATAATTTGGTAATTTATGGGGTAATAAAATTGATGCTAATTATTTTATGAAATTATAGCATTAAATAGTTTGTTCGCAAACGCAATAGCCATATATATAAGCACTGATAATGTTAAGTTAAAGCCATATTGCTGGCAGAGCGAGGCGCTAAAGTAGTATTGGGTGCACGCAGGCAGGATAAGCTTGAGGTTTTATCAGCACGCATAATAAAAGCGGGCTTCAAAGCAGTATATACCGTAACAGATGTAAGTAAGCGCAATGATGTTGCCAACCTTGTAAATTTTGCAATTACGCAATATGGCAAAATTGACTTGCTTATTAATAATGCGGGTGTAGGGCTAATTTCTGCCCTGGATGAAATACGGGTAAATGATTGGGAAGAGATGATAGACGCAAACCTTAAAGGCACGTTATATGGCATTGACCAACCGGATAATGTGGATATGGGAGAAATTGTTGTACGGCTTACTGCGCAGGGGTAGGATATAAAAAAACTACTTTTCCCGTATAAAACTTAGTTTTTAAAACGACCGTTGCAATTTTTTAGTCACAATCCGCAAAATTGTTTTTTCCTCGTTACTACTATTGCTGGTAGGCGTAAAAAAATTTGTAGCATCTGGCGGCTGTATTGATTTGTCCACCTGTTTTTTAATAACATCCAACTTATTTTTATGTATGGAACCATTTATTTGATCGGTTGAAGACTCTTTAATATCAACCACAATTACCTGCTCTTTTTTTAAAATAAACTTTGTAACACCATAATAAATTTTGTTATTGATGCTTCCAACAGCAATAATCATTGCCTTATCGTTGAGTATTAAAGGGATAGAATCTTCTTTATAATTAAATTGATAAGTTGCTTTTGATAAAAATTCGCCGTCGGCCATTAATCTTCTGGTGGGGATGCATCGGTAAACTTGCATACTATCTACATTTCCATTATTGATGATAGCTGATAATACTACATTGGTTACCGCATTTTTATTAATATTAATGAAACAATCAATATTATACCAGCCACCTGATGCAATATTAAATTGATAAATAGAGGTTGGCTTTGGCTTACTTATATAAACCGAAGTATCAACAATTACTATGGAAGTATCCTGTTCAATTATTATTAAAGAATCTGGTTGAGCAGCATAATAAACAGTATCATAACCGCAAGGTGCAGTAGCAGTAACCGGATCTATAGTATTACTTTCGTCAGGCAGGCTATCAATAGCAACACCGGTTATTATTGAATTTATTGATGAAAATGTACCATATGCGGCTACCTTTTCACAGTAATCTAAAATGGCTTTTATATTTCTTGCAGTCAAATTAAATTGTATCATTCTACTGCCCTATTTTTCAAACAGCCTTTTGGCATAAGTAGCTCTATAAAGCATAGCATTGACATTGTCTACAAAAGCATAAGCCCACTCTTTGTGTGGCTCTCTTGACCGGCAACCCGCTAATGCAGGTCCGGTATAATCCTGTTCAGGTTTTTTTGCAATTAGCGCAATTAGCCTTAAATAATGATTTACCTGCATACAGCTCATTAATCTTTGCCGTACTATCCAATAGTACAGGATTAACCCAGTTGATTATACTATCTTCTTTTATCTCTCCTTTAAATAACTGCATGCTATCATTGTAGCTTTTTGTTGGCACAGATATATTGATGGGTTTTATAATTTTCACATCGCTACCTTTTACAGATGCATTAAAATATACTATGCCCCCGCTTTGTAAAAGCCTGCCATTGCTGGTAGTTGTCAAGCCACCCAAAAGAATATCTTCAGCAGTATATGCCTCTTTTAATTCAATCTTTACAATGGTGTTTTTAGGCACATCAAAACTATTATTGGCAATTTTAATAGTAGCCCCTTTAGGCGTTTTTAATGTGTAGGAAGAATCTGTGTTTAAGAAAATATTAGTGCTGGCAATATTTGATGGGGCTAAAACTGGGAGAACCTTCTTGTTATTTTTACAAGAAAAGAATAGGATAATAATTAGACAAAATAGTACACGGCTTTTCATAACTTCATGTAGTTTAACTAATGAATTGAAGGAGTAGTATAATTAAATTTACTCAGCAAAAATAACGGCAACTAGTTTATTTAATAGCACCCATTATATGATGTTGCATTAAGCCTACCGTAATCTGTAAAATATAAAGAAATTATAATCCACCATAAACCTTACTCTATAACACTAACCACCTTATTATTTAAAAGCCTTCACCACTACATCCGCAATAATCTCAAATCCTTTATCGGATGGATGCAACCCATCATAAGTACGTGCCATTGCCGCTATAGGATAAGGGTTAGCATCCATATCAGCATCAAAAGGGATGGTTGTATAGGCAGGATAAGCATAGTCTTTATAGTTGCCTGTCTGCGGGTCTTTCAACCGTTTAAATTTTACCAGCTTTTTAATGCTAAGCTTGTTGTTGTTATAAAGGTCAACCACTTTAATTTGTTCCTGTTCACCAATGGCTTTTACCGCTGCGGAAAACTGCGAAAGCTGCTGCCCGTTTTTAGCTTTATAGCTGCCCCAGGCATTATTGTGGTTATTGGCAATGTATACAAAGTCGCCGCGCTGCATGGGTGTTATCAGTATAATTTTAGCGGCTGCATTTAAGCGGTGCACTTTATCGATAATTATTTTAAGTGAACCATAAAATGTGCCTGTGCCTGTGTTGCTGGCGTAATCTGATAGTGTACCAATTGGTACGCCGCCCCACCAATCATTGGTACCTAAAAAGATAGAATAGATATCAGATTTTAGCAGCCCAAGGCTATCGATTTGGTTTGCTATATCTACTGCCTTCCAACCATTATGCCCCTGGTTAATATATTTTATGCCGGGCATCTTTTCTACTACCCTCGTCATATACCCTTTGGTAATGCGGTTGCCGGTTTCATCGGCATGGTCGTTAAGGTAGGTGATGGAATCTCCGATGGCTGTCCAGGTAAGTTGCTTTGGTGCTTGTGCGGTTAAGCCGGAGAAGATGATTAAAAGACTAAAAAATACTTTCATTTATTTGTTGGTTATGGTGAGTAGTAAACTTATATTAGTTCATAGCCTGCAATACAATTATTAAAGTAATAACAAATACAAAAAGTAAGCAAGCGTAGGTGTACAATGGATGCTTAAACTTTCCTTTAATGTCAACTATTTCTTTAATTACGTTCGATTCAAAAGGCACACTATATCTTTTTAAGCCGCATTTCTGACAAATGATATTTGCTTCTTTTTGAAAAGGAAAAATAGGGATAAAATAGAAATGGTAGTAATTGCTGGTCACCATAAAATCAGCATAATTATCAGTCTGATACGCTGGGCAACTTATTAAAAATTCATCCATGCCTATTGTTGCTTTGTGAACACCATAAAACATCTTTCCAAGAAACATAGTGTTAGCATTTAAAAAGTTTTTTTTATTTTAGTTTACCGATTTCATGCATCGTTTCAAAACATCATTTACTTAGTTTTGCGTTCCATATGCCCCATCAATCAGTAATACACTGAATATCCAAAAGTACCTTATCAGGCCTTAAAGTAATTAAAGGCCGCATGCCAGGTATTTGCCCTGATGGCTTAAGACTGAATTTCTTTAAAAATGAAAAGATAAAAAAAGACATTTCCGCCATTGCAAAATTATTACCGATACACATCCTTGGCCCGGCACCAAAGGGAAAGTAATTTTTTGATTTGGCGAGTGTAGTGTCATCGACAAATCGTTCTGGTAAAAATTTCAGCTCATCATCCCAAAGGTTTTTATCTCTATGCAAGCCAAAAAAGAAAGGGATTATAATAGTATTTTTAGGGAAAGAAAAATCTTCGTACGCGTCATCCTCCAGTGCCACCCGTTCTGTTACATAAGCTGGAGGATACAGGCGCATAGCTTCATTTATAGTTGCTTTTAAATAGTCATTATTAAGACAATCCTCTACGGTACTATTGCTTAATGAAGCGATTAATTTTTGGGCTGTTCCATTATTGGCAGATAATAAATATAACAGCCACGAAATAGTATTGGCAGTAGTTTCATGCCCGGCAAAAATAAGTATTAACACTTCATCTATAACCTGCTCGTTACTCATCGCTTCGCCGGTATCTTCATACCTGCTTTTCAACAGCATATCCAACAAGTCAGTATAGTTTTTATCACTTGCTTTTCGGTCATTAATAATGCCTGTAAAAATTTCCCTTAACCGTGCTGCCTTTTTAAGCTCTACATTTTCTGCGCCTGTAAAAGGATAAAAAAGCCTTCGGAATGGCTGGTTAATATCTTTTATTAAAAAATCCTGCAGGGAGGTAAATATCTGGCTAAGCTCTTCCATAATTGTATGAGAGAGTTTTATATCAAAAAGGGATTGTATTAAGATGTTAAAAGAAACCTGATTGGCCAAAGGATAAACATCAATATTTTTGCCCGTAGGAAATGCCGATAAGTATTCATCGATAGTATTGATGATGATAGTATATAACCCTTGCAGTTTTTCCCGATGAAAGGCAGGCTGTATCAGCCTTCTTTGCCTAAGCCAGTAATCGCCATTTGAAAAAAGCAGCCCTTTGCCAAAGAAGGCAACTGCCCGTTCAGTAGCTAACTTCGACTTGCTGTAATTTCTATGGTTTTCTTTTAAGATGTAGTTGATGAAGCCTGGGTTTTGCGTTAGAATGAGCTTTCTATTAAACCCGAGTGTTGCGGTGTAAGTGCCTGAAAAAATTTCCATGCTATGGGAAATAAATTTTATTGGGTTGCTTACAAAATCGTTTGATTTAAATGCCGTTTGAAATATGGAATAACCTGCAGGCAGGTTGTATTTTTTCTTTGTGCTATCCATTATCAAATGTAAGCCACAAAGAGGTTATCCCGATGGGATAAATACAGATTCAACAAATAGTTAAAACCAGGCAAACTCCTTAGAGATAGAACAAAAATGAAAACTTGATATGCATTTATTGTCTTTTAACGCTATCCTCCTACTTCCAGTTCATCTCCAAAAACCTCAACCAATTACCATACATTACCTTTTTAACATCCTGCTGCGAATACCCTCTTTTTAAAAGTAGCGCAGGCACTGTATTTAAATCTTCAATGGTTGCTACATCGTATGGGCATTGTTCTTTGCCGAATGCGCCATCCAGGTCTGTACCCAAACCTATGTGCAGCGCATTACCCGCCAGCTGGCAAATATGGTCCATGTGATCAACCATTTTGGTTAAAGAGCAATCCATTCCCTTTGGAGTTGATTGCCCCCTTACCCAGCCTGGCACCATCATCCAGGCATCTAAGGCACTGCCGATAACGGCGCCCCTTTCTATTAAAGCCTTTATCATATCATCGCTAAACTGTCGGTTATGGTTTACCAATGCCCTGCAATTATTATGGCTTGCCCATACGGGGCCCTGGTATATTTTCAGGGCATCCCAAAAGGCATCATCGCATAAATGGGTGGCGTCTAAAATAATGCCCAGCCTATCCATTTCTTTTAGCAGCTCTTTGCCTTGCTGGTTAAGGTGGCCCGTTGCATCGGTACCATTTGCATACCTGCCGGGACCATAATGTGAAGGCCCTATGGCGCGCAAGCCATTGTTGTAAGCCTGTTGTAAATAGTCAATTGTAACGATAGAATCCGCACCTTCCAGGCTTGCAATATACCCTATAGGCTTAGCATTATTAGGCGTGCCATCCATCCATAGTGTGAGGTGGTTTTGTAAGCCAGCCTTATCTTTTATCATTACCATCTCGCCTTCCGCTTCCATAGCTTTATACCAGGCTAATTGCCCCTGTGTTTGTGCCCATGCCTGTTGGGGGCTATGCCAGCCGGGCAGTGTATTGCCTGGCGCTACATAGCGTGCTATCTGCGTAGCTACCACCAAGCCTATATTGCCCTTGCGCAGCTCCGGTAATGCTACGGTACCTTTTGCACGGTCGGGCTTATCGGTTAAGCCTTGCTCCCTTTCCCTTATTTTTAATACTGGCTGGCGCAGGTCGCGGTTCCATTCAAGGGCGTTCATGCTAAGGTCTAAGTGGGCATCTATTGTAAACATTGTATTTGTTTTGTTTGGATGATAATATTACAGGGCGGGCTTATTTAAACAGTTATTTTCCTTCCTCTCGCAGTTACGGGCCACTCGCCTGTAGCAGTATTATTTTCTATCACCACTGCTTTATCATACAATGCTACTGTTGGGCAAATATGTATGGGCACGCCATACAAAACATCGCCTGGCGCATACTTTGTACTTTCGCGTACGTGCAGCATTAAATGCTCTTCGCTTTGCCCGATGGGTATTGCCTGCGGGGCATTTAAAAAATGTACACGGGGCAAAGGGTTTTCGGCCGCTACTGCTTTGTGCCCGAGGTCGGTACAAATTGTATGTGCATCAATTATAGATATTACCCTGCTGATAACCAACGCTGCGTAACTGTATGGCTCGGCAGGCAAAATGGTTTTATAGCCATAATCCCAAAATATAAAAGTACCCGGACAAACCTCTACACCCTTCCTTAAAAGATGAGTGGCAAAAGAAGGCGAGCCTCCAGCAAGTATTACTGGTAGTATATGCAGGTGCTCCAAGATGCGCTTTACCAGTGCCTGTACATTATCATAAGCGGTATCGCTTCTTTGCTGACGGATGTTTATATCCGTATCATTTATGTTGCCATCGTAACCATGTAAGCCGATGGGGTTTATGTTGCTAAGGGCAATGCAGTATTGAAACAACTTAAATGCATTTTGCGGCAGTATGCCTGTGCGGTTCATGCCTACATTTACATCTAAAAAAACATTCAATGTAATGCCTGCCTCCATGCATTGCTGGTTAAGGCTATTGGCAATTGATTCATTATCAACCAGGCAGGAAAATAGTGTATCCGGATACTTTTTTATAAGCTGTATAAACCGCTGCACTTTAGGCCCTACGGGTTGATAGGCCAGCAATACGTCGGGTGCTTTTTCTATGCCCAGCATTTCTGCTTCGGCAATAGTGGCGCATTTAAATTTTGTAATGCCTGCCTGTAATTGCAATTGGGCAACCGCTGCCATCTTATGCGTTTTTACATGCGGCCTAAGCAGTTGTATATCTGCTACCCTTTCTACCACAAGGCGTATATTTTCTTTTATCCTCGCGGGATAAACAACCAGCGCAGGCGAATCGATATCCTGTACGTTGGTTATGTGGAACCAGTCGTTTGATGTATCGGTCATTGGTTTAGTATTAAGTATTTAGTATTGAGATTGGCCCTTTCATTTTGATATAACTTTTGGTGTTTGTTATAGCTCTCTTTTAAAATCGTACATCTTGCATCTTACAACAGACATCTTACATGATACATCTCACATTATACATCTTTCACCTTTCATCTTACATCATACGTCGTAGATCTTACACCATACATCCTTCAGGTTTATTTCAACTCAAACAATGCTTCTATTTCCACCGGAATATTATCTGGTAATGAGCCGAAACCTACGGCGCTCCTTACTCCTACGCCGTTATCCGGCCCCCAGATGGAAGCAAACAATTCGCTGCATCCGTTGATGATGTAGGGATGTTTTTCAAAATCAGCCGTGCAGTTTACCATGCCCAATACTTTAATGACCCGCTTAATTTTATTGAGATTGCCTATATTGTCCATAATGGTTGCCAGCATTGTTAGCCCTACCTGCCTTGCCGCCAGCTTGCCTTGTTCTATATCTAACTGCTGACCTATGCGCCCTATAATTAACGTCTTATCATTTTGTAATGGCCCGTGGCCAGAGAGGAATACATATTTGCCATCAACCAGGCAAGGCTTGTAAACGCCTAATGGCGTAGGTGCCGGTGGAAGTACAAGCCCGAGCTTTGCGAACTGCTCATCCGCATTTATTGCTGCAGCTGTATTTTCATTTATCATGATTAGTTATTTTTATTTGAAAGATAAATACCGTTAAATTAATTATTATTCCGCTTTTTTACCTGACCCCAG
>JAYVUJ010000327.1:0-15166 GCA_043788035.1 Ferruginibacter sp.
GCAGTAATCTTTTAGTAAACGGTATTTTGGTGATAAATATTGGATAAGAAGGCCTTACATTTCAAACAATTTCAAAAAAAAATAATTTTATTAAAACGATTTTTTATAATCCTCCAAATTACCCGAAATTTGCGAAACTAAATAACTACAATGGCAATAGAAATAAAAGTACCTTCCGTAGGGGAAAGCATAACAGAAGTAACCCTGGTAAAATGGTTAAAAAAAGATGGCGAATGGGTAAACAGGGATGAAGTAATGGCAGAATTAGAAAGTGAAAAAGCCACTTTTGAAATTAACGCAGAACAAGCAGGCATACTTAAAATTATAGCTGCCGAAGGCGATACATTAAAAATTGGCGACCTTGCCTGTGCAATTGATACCGATGCAGCAAAGCCATCAGCAAACGCGGTACCTGATGCTGTACAGGCCCCAGAAGTAAAACATGAAACAACTGCCACAACGCCAGCAACAGTTCTAGCGACCCCGGCACCTTTAGTAAATGCAGATGTAAAAGCCACACCTGTTGCAGCTGCAATTATAGCAGATAAAAAAGTAGATATAAAAACAGTTGTAGCCAGCGGCAGCAACGGAAAAATAGTTAAGCAAGATGTATTGCAAGCCATTAATAACCCTGGGCGCAAGCCGGGCGTAGAGCTGTTTGGAAGAAATATCCGTACAGAAAAAATGAGCAACCTCCGTAAAACCATCAGCCGCAGGCTGGTTGAAGCAAAAAATACTACGGCAATGCTTACCACTTTTAATGAGGTGGATATGAGCGCCATAATGGAAATAAGGTTGAAAAATAAAGATAAGTTTAAAGAAAGCCATGGTGTAAACCTTGGGTTTATGAGCTTTTTTACAAAAGCCTGCTGCTTTGCCTTGCAGGAATGGCCAGCAGTTAATGCCAGCCTTGATGGAGAAAATATAAAATACAACGATTTTTGCGATGTGTCGATTGCGGTTTCAGCACCTAAAGGCTTGGTGGTGCCGGTTATACGCAATGCAGAAAGCTTAAGCATGGCAGAAATAGAAAAGAAGGTAGTGGAGCTGGCTTCAAAAGCTAAAGAAAATAAGCTAACGATTGATGAAATGAGTGGCGGTACTTTTACCATTACAAATGGCGGTGTATTTGGCTCTTTAATGAGTACGCCTATCATCAACATACCGCAGAGTGCTATTTTGGGGATGCACAAAATTCAGGATAGGCCAATGGCCATTAGCGGGCAAGTAGTTATAAAACCTATGATGTACCTGGCTTTAAGCTACGACCACCGTATTATTGACGGTAGGGAATCTGTAAGCTTTTTGGTAAGGGTAAAAGAATTATTAGAGAACCCCGCACTACTTTTATTTGGCAAAGACCCCGTGAAAAGTTTATTAGAATTATAATAGTACAAACCAATATTTTAGTATCCGGAGCTAAAATATTGGTTTAGTTTTTTCACTGATAAATGCCATCAACATGCATTCTTAAAAGCTAAAAGCATAAAGTTTTCAACAGTTTATATTTTGTACTTAATGAGCCGTTATCACTCCTACATCAACTCTTCATCCAACTTAATAGCATCATACAAAGGAGAACAGCCTTTTGCTATTTTTATAAAAATTTTTTTTTCAAAAGAAAAGAAATATGGCTCCAAGGACCGCAAGCAGATAGCAGCACTTTGCTATAATTATTTTCGCTTGGGCTTTGCTTTAAAAAATGCATCGGCACAAGAGCGGATAATAATGGCCACATTTTTATGCGAACAAAAACCTTCTGCTTTTTTAGGGCATATCCAGCCAGAATGGAATAAGCTTATCCAACTGCCATTGAATGAAAAATTAATTCTTGTAAAAGATACATTATCCCTTGCGCAAATTTTCCCTTTTAAAAATATTTTAAGCGAAGCAATATCACTGGAAACTTATTGCCAGGCCATGTTGATGCAGCCTTTTCTCTTTTTGCGCATTCGGCCGCAATGCAGGGTTACTACAATTAAAAAATTAAAAAAATCGCTGTTGCCGCATCAATTATTAAACGGTAATTGTATTGAGCTGCCATCAGCCACCAATATCGCAGATTTTTTTATAGTGGATAAAGAAGTGGTTGTGCAGGATTATAATTCTCAGCAAGTATTGGATTACCTGCGCCTGCATGAAGCGTCCCTTTTTTCATCAACCCTACAAGCGCCAGTTGTAACTGTATGGGATTGTTGCGCCGCAAGTGGTGGAAAATCTATTTTATTGATCGACACTTTAAAAGCTAAAATAAGCCTTACTGTATCCGACATTCGCTTAAACATTCTGCTGAACCTGCACCAACGTTTTAAAAGGGCTAACATAAAAGAATATGCATATTTTGTTGAAGATAGTAGCGATATACATACAAAACCACCAGCGGCACAGTACCAGCTTATAATTTGCGATGCGCCCTGCACCGGCAGCGGCACATGGGGAAGGACACCGGAGCAAATGTGTTTTTTTAAAGAAGCTACGATTAAAGAATACAGCTACAGGCAAAAACGTATCGTTGACAGCGTATGCCTTCAACTTATACCAGGGGGCGTATTTGTTTATATTACCTGCTCGGTTTTTAAAGAAGAAAATGAAGCTATTGCCAATTTTATACAACAAAACCTCGGTTTAAATTTATTGCATCAACAATTATTAAAGGGTTTTGATAAAAGGGCAGACACTATGTTTGTAGCCATCTTCAAAAAATAATTTACCGTATTACCCTTTTTGTAATTATTTTTTTATTATCAATAAATACCGATACAAAATAAATACCAGGGCTAAGTTTTTTCATAGGCACTAAAAAAGTTGCGCTTCCAGCTACAGTTTGGTTTACAAGGCTGTACACTTTTTGCCCGTTTTCGGCATACACTTCAATGGCTGCTTGCACAGGCGTATTTCTTTTTATTATTACTGAAAGGTTGTCTGTAACCGGGTTTGGTGTAACAATAATACTATCTGTAATGATACCTGTGCAGGGCTGTATATAAAAAACTGTAGCAGAATCTAAATAAAAAGAAGTATCTGCTGCAATGGACATTTTAAAACGGTACTTTATGCTGGAGTTTATCGCAACACTATTGATGTCATCTGTATAAACAAAATTATTTGCCATAAAACTACTGGTAACATTTTTAGTGGCTATAGTTACATAATCAGCATCCGCTGGCAATTTCCTTTGCATAAAAATGCTCATGTCAGCCGCTGTTTTAACGGTTAGGCTGATAGTTGTTTTGCAGGTATTATTAATAGCTATTAGCTGTGAGTATAATTTTTTTATAAGGTAAACAAAAGCTTTTTTCGAATCGGGTATACCATAACCGGTGCGGTTATCTGGCGATGTGTATTTATCTCCAGCCTGGTGCAGCGCATCAATAATGGCCATATTGTTAACTTCCGGAAAAGCCTGCCACAAACATGTGGTAAGCCCTGCCATAATTGGGCATGCGTAAGAAGTGCCATTACCAAAAGATGGAGCGCCGGTATTAGGGTTGGCTACTACTGCGTTTGAACCAACTGCGGCAACATCTGGCTTTATTTGTCCATCGCTACTTGGTCCATAGCTGCTAAAGCTGGCTATTTGCCCGGCAATGTTTACAGCGCCAACTGCTAAAACGCTATCTCCATCTGCAGGTGTGGTAAGGTAATGCCAACTGCTACCGCCTTCATTGCCATTTGCTACCACTACTACAATGCCTTTTCTTGCAGCCAGGTTTGCAGCCCTTGCCATAAGGGTGGTATGGCCATCCATGTCTGAGTAGGTATAATCGAACCTGCTACTGTCAAAGGTATTATAGCCTAACGAAACAGAAAATACATCAACCCCTAAACTATCAGCCCGTTCTGCTGCTGCAGCCCAATTTTGTTCTTCTACCGGGTATTCGCTGCTAACATCTTCTGTACGAAATAAATAAAACGATGTTTTTGGTGCTGTACCTACAAATGTGCCGGGGTTGTTGGCGGCAATTGTACTAAAGCATTCCATGCCATGCTTATAATCTTCGTTTACGCTGGCTTCATTTGCAACAAAATCCCAGGTGCCGAGTATTTGATTATTATTGCGCACACTATCAAATGTTGGTAAAGTTTTATAGTTTAAAAAGCCTGCATCCATTATAGACATTTGCATGCCTTCTCCCCTAAAACCATGGTTGTGCAAAAACTCCGTATTATTTAAATTTATCTGTCCGTAAGATTGACCATAATTATAAAAATCTGCCGTGCCTTGCTGGCGTAAATTATTGTTGGGTAAAATGGGTGGAGCCGGCGCAGATGCAAACTTATTTATTATTGAAATTTGATTATTTGCCCTTGCTGCAATGGGAGATGAGGATAGTACAAAAGAGAAGGAATTTATTTTGTTTAATGCTGCTGGGTCGGTAGTTTGTATGCATACTTGGTTAAACCATTTGCTAACATTTAATATAGTAACAGCGCCAGATAAACGGATGCTGTCGATGTAGGCGTTAATAACAGGCAAGTCAGTTTGGTCTATGTTGATATTATAGCGTTTTCGCCTGTCTATGGCACGCTGGGTAAGAAATTGAGCCGGATTGCCAATAGTAAAGCTGCTGCCTGACTTATCTTTTAAACGAATAATGTAACGGGAAAACTGTGCGTAGGTATTGGTACTGCCAATAATAAAAATAAGTGATAAAAAAAGTATTGGCTTCTTCATATCGTACGGTAATTAGGCGAATGAGTTAGTATTAAATATAAAATGAAATAGTGAAGTAGCTTTAGTTATGGTCTACCATGGTAAGTGTAACGCCGTAACCAATGCTATAGCTTTTGGTGCCTGGCGTAGGGGGTTGGTATTCTTCATGAAAAAAACGATGGTAAACTAATCCAATCCCTTTACTGTAATTAGATGAGCTATAGGTGGTTGTGTGAAAAGTAGCGTCAGTCATGTATCCATCACTATAATCACTCTCTGCTACTTTTAAAGTACTGTCTAAATTAATATTGCCCAATACTAAATGTGTATTTAGGCTATCATACGTGTAGTCCCAATTATCAAGATATTGAAAATCAGTATTAGAAGACCTTGTGTCAATAAAACCGTTGCCTTTCCAGGTACCGCCTGTTACTAACGGTTCTGTAAGCTTTAAATAACGAAGGTTATTTTCTATAAATTCATATGTTTTGCCAGTATTTATTGCAAAAAAAGTGTTATCTGGCACCCAGGTATCTGCAGCTGATTTACGTATATATCTTCTAATGCTAAATCCCTTCCTACCTAAATTATCGGTAACTGTATCCATAACTAGCTGTTTTACCTGGTAGCTGTACACCCTATTGTACGGAATTACATTATCAGCAAAAATTAATGAGTCCAGCTGGTAAGTGATATATTTGCCTGGAACCAAAGGTGCGTAATCGCTAATAGCAGCAAATGTAAGCTGCTCTGTTTTTTTACATGCAATAAAAAAAATAACCGCAAGAATAATAAAAGCCAATAGTCGTATGTTACATTTTCTCATAAAATAGTTTTATGTACGGATTAATTTTTAACAACTTTCGGTAATATTTTAAGATAAATTAAACACTGCGCTGAATAACGCCACCACCAATAACATCATCACCTTCGTAAAAAACGGCGCTTTGCCCGGGGGTTATGCCTTTTACGTTTTCGTAAAAACGAACATTAACGCCATTTTGGTATGTATGCAAGATACTTATTGCACCTTTATCTTTATAACGGATTTTGGTAAGTACTTCCATGCCTTCGGTAAGGCCATCATATTTTATCCAGTTTATTTTGGCAACCATCATATCATCGCCTTTTAGGTCTTCTTCTTCACCCAAAACAATGGTATTGGTATCGGCATCTATACTGGTTACAAATGCGGGTTTGCCTAAAGCGATATCCAGCCCTTTGCGTTGCCCGATTGTGTAAAAAGGGTAACCTTTATGCTGCCCCAATATTTTACCTGATTTGTCTACAAAATTGCCACCATTTACTCTTTCTTCCAATCCTTCAACATTGCGCTTTAAAAACCCCCGGTAATCGTTATCGGGCACAAAACAAATTTCATAGCTTTCGGCTTTTTTTGCTAACTCGGGATAACCAAAATCGTGCGCCATCTGGCGGATTTCGCTTTTATGGTAAGTGCCCAATGGCAACAATGTCCTGCTTAATAAATCTTGCTGTAATCCCCAAAGTACATAACTCTGGTCTTTAGTGTCATCAATGCCTTTGCGTATAAAATACCTGCCGTTGGTATGCTGATGAATTTGTGCATAATGGCCGGTTGCTATAAAATCGCAGCCTAATGCATCTGCTCTTTTCAGGAGAGCCCTCCATTTTATATGGGTATTGCACATAACACATGGGTTGGGCGTACGGCCAGCAATATATTCTTCAATAAAATTATCAATCACAAAATCGCCAAACTCTTCCCTTATATCTAAAATAAAATGTGGAAAGCCATGTTGCACCGCAGCCTGGCGGGCATCGTTAAAACTATCAAGGTTGCAACAACCAGTTTCTTTTTTGCCTGTTGTGCCTACGCTGGTTGCATAATCCCATGTTTTCATGGTAATGCCTACAACATCATAACCTTGCTTGTGCAGCATAAGGGCCGCCACGGTACTGTCTATACCGCCACTCATTGCCATTAAAACTTTTCCTTTTGTACTCATATCGAAATTCTTCGATACAAAGATACAATTCCATTACTAAATAGAAGTGGATGTTGATTTTCTTCCTCGTTTTGAGGTATTGAAAAACAATAAATTAAGTTGGCAAAAGTTTAATTTTGCCTAATAATCACTAAATCACTAGCTATAATATAAAATAGGCATTGTATTTGAAACGTGCGGAATATTCACACAATAATATACTTATTATGAAAACCAGGATAGTTTTGGTCAATATAATTTTAATTGCCACAATAGCTAGTTGCAACATGAAAAAAAGTAACACAGATGTAATTGCTCCCGGTACAGATAGTACGATGATGGCGAAAGACTCGAGTGCAAGTAAACCCAGTAGCACATTGGTTGGTGATACAAGCTCTGCTGCATTAGGCACTACAACTAAAGTTGCTTCTGCTGATACAAAAACTGCCAGTGTACAGATAGACTCTAGCGCAAGTAGTAGTAGTGCAAAAAAATCCAAAAAAGGTAAAGTAAGTATTGCAGAGGCTTCCAAGGCGACAGGTGATATGATTGCGGACAAAGAAGGTTTTTATGCAAATACGGAAGTGCTTCCAGCTTTTCCTGGTGGACAAAAAGCATTAGAACGTTTTTTTGAAGATAATATACAATACCCTGATAATGCTACCGAAAATAATGCCGAAGGAACCGTAAACTTAACTTTTGCCGTAGATGAAAGTGGTAAAGTATATGCGCCAAAAGTGGTAAGTAAAAATATTGGCTATGGCATAGAATCAGAAGCATTAAGGGTATTTAATAAAATGCCAAACTGGACACCCGGAAAAATTAAAGGTAAAAATGTTAAAACAAAATATACATTGCCGATTAAATTTAAACTGGATTAATTGCTTTTTTTAACTTTAAAATATATACAAAATGACAACCAGGAATCTTTTTAAAATTGCAGCTGTAATGCTGGTTATGGCATTGGCAATACCGACTTATTCCAATGCCGCTGTTATAACTTCTTCAATTAGGGACAGTACGGCAGACGCCCGCGTGTTGAGTGATATTATTAACAGGGTAACGGAAATTCAGAATATGGATAAGACTAGTTTATCTGCATCCGAAAGAATATCTTTAAAGAAAGAGTTAAAAGATATGAAGCGCAAAGCGGATGGGCTTGACAAGAGGGTTTACCTTTCGGTGGGGGCTATTTTAATTATTATTTTATTGCTAATACTTATTCTGAGATAAACAGGTGTAATATTTTACAAGCTTTAATTATTGAAACGCTTCCATTTGTGAAGCGTTTTTTTAGTGTAAAATTATGATAGTATATAAAAAGGGCAACAAATTAATGGTGCCCTTTTTATTTAAAATACATAACGTTTATAAAATTTTAAACCAACGCCGTTAAGTTAAGTATTCATTTTTTTATCTTTACATTACCCTTTCCGATGTAAAGCAAAGCACTTAATTCAATGGCATTGATTTATAAAGCCATTTTCTTTTTTAAGTTTTCATCAATAGCATCTAAAAATTCTTCGGTGTACAAATAATGTGCGCCATGGCTCACTTTGTTTCCATGTATGCACACTGCAAGGTCTTTTGTCATTTTACCGCTTTCTACTGTTTCAATACAAACAGCTTCTAGAGCCTGGCAAAAATCAATCAATGGCTGGTTGCCATCAACTTTACCCCTAAATTCCAACCCTCTTGTCCATGCAAAAATGGATGCGATTGGGTTGGTGGATGTTGGCTTGCCAGCCTGATGATCGCGGTAGTGGCGGGTTACAGTACCATGTGCTGCTTCTGCTTCTAAGGTATTGCCATCAGGCGTAACCAAAACAGAAGTCATTAAGCCTAAGGAACCAAAACCTTGCGCAATAGTATCGCTTTGTACATCACCATCGTAATTTTTACAGGCCCATACAAAATTGCCGTTCCATTTTAAAGCGCTGGCAACCATGTCATCAATTAAACGATGTTCATAAGTAATGCCTGCAGTTTGGTAAGCGGCCTTAAATTCATTTTGGTATACTTCTTCAAAAATATCTTTAAAGCGGCCATCGTATTTTTTAAGGATAGTATTTTTTGTAGAAAGATATAACGGCCATTTTTTTGTAAGCGCCATATTAAAGCAGCTTCTTGCAAAACCAAAAATACTTTCATCGGTATTGTACATACTTAGGGCAACACCATCGCCTTTAAAATTATAGACTTCAAAAACGGTTGCTTCGCCGCCATCTTCTGGTGTAAAGGTCATGGTTAATTTGCCTTTGCCTTTAATAACGGTATCGGTTGCACGGTATTGGTCGCCAAATGCGTGGCGGCCAACAATAATGGGTGCCGTCCAGTTACTTACCAGGCGGGGTACGTTCTGCATAACAATTGGCTCACGAAAAACAGTGCCATCCAAAATATTACGGATAGTGCCATTGGGCGATTTCCACATTTGCTTAAGGTTAAATTCCTTTACCCTGTCTTCATCAGGCGTAATGGTAGCGCATTTTATACCCACACCAAATTCTTTAATGGCATTTGCCGCATCAATGGTAACCTGGTCGTTGGTCTCGTCACGGTATTCCATGCCAAGGTCATAGTATTTAATGTCCACGTCCAGGTAAGGAACAATCAGTTTATCTTTAATAAATTTCCAGATAATCCTTGTCATCTCGTCACCATCCAGTTCTACCACGGGATTAGCTACTTTAATTTTTGCCATTAGTTATTTATAAATTTTGAGTGATGTGTGTTTTGCAATGTTAGTAAAATCTTTATCGTTGTGTAACAGCATGAAATTATTTTGTATGCAAATAACAGCGATCAGGCAGCCGTTTTGCTATCAATAAAATCAGGTGCAGAATTAATGCCGCCGTCAATAATATCATTCCAATAATTTATCCAAACCCTAATGCCTGCCATCTTCCCATTTATCATACGTCTTGATTTCATCAAGGTTTCCTTCCCATTTTACTTTCTCTTGTAAGGATAAAAGTAAATTACGGTTATGGAACTTAACTACTTCATTCAATGCAAAGTTCACTGCATCTTTATTAGTTGAAAAGGTAGAAATTTCCATTACTTTCTCCGGTAGCTTATCTTCAATATCAATAGTTGTTTTGATGAAAATAAAGTTTTGTATCACATAAATATATTAAAATCTACACACCTTACAAATTCTTGATAATCTCATCGGCAAATTCGCTGGTTTTAAGCAAAGTGCCTTCTTTCATCAAATTATAAAAATCGATAGTTACCATTTTATTACGGATAGTTTTGCCTACAGAGTTAGTAATTGATTCGGCAGCATCCCGCCAGCCCATGTATTCCAGCATCATCACACCGCTCAGTATTACGCTGCTCGGGTTCATGGTATTGGTGTTGGCAAAGCGTGGTGCAGTGCCGTGGGTAGCTTCAAAAACCGCATGCCCAGTTAAGTAATTAATATTTGCGCCAGGTGCAATGCCGATACCGCCAACCTGAGCTGCCAGTGCATCGCTAATGTAATCGCCATTTAAATTTAGGGTGGCAATAACAGAATAATCTTGTGGTGCTAATAATGCTTGTTGTAAAAAGTTATCTGCAATTGCATCTTTGATAATTACTTTGCCTCCAATGGCGCTTAGTTTCATTTCTTCGTTGGCTACCGCTTCGCCGCTTTCTTTTTTGGTGCGTTCCCATTGGTTCCAGGTGTAAACGTTTCCGCCAAATTCCCTTTCTGCTAACTCGTAACCCCAGTTTTTAAAAGCCCCCTCGGTAAACTTCATAATATTGCCTTTGTGCACAATGGTAACCGAAGGAAGCTTGTTTAAAATAGCAAATTCAAGCGCGGAACGTATCAGCCTTTCGCTGCCTTGTTTACTTACAGGCTTAATGCCCAACGAAGTAGTTTCAGGAAAACGTATATTTTTTACGCCCATTTCGTTGATAAGAAAATCGAGTAATTTTTTAGCTTCCGGTGTGCCAGTCATGTATTCTATGCCTGCATAAATATCTTCTGTATTTTCTCTAAAAATGGTCATGCTCACTTTTTCTGGCTGCCACATTGGGGATGGCACGCCTTCAAAATACTTTACGGGCCTTAGGCACACGAATAGGTCTAGCTCTTGCCTTAGTGCAACGTTTAAGCTGCGCATGCCGCCACCAACGGGCGTTGTAAGCGGCCCCTTTATAGATAATAAATATTCTTTAAACGCGTCCATGGTTGCTTCGGGCATCCAGCTGCCGGTTTCGGTAAAGGCTTTTTCGCCTGCAAGTACTTCCAGCCATTCAATCTTTTTTTCGCCCTTGTAGGCTTTTTTAATTGCTGCATCAAAAACCCTTACTGCTGCTCCCCAAATATCAGGGCCAATTCCATCACCAATAATAAAAGGGATGGTGGGGTTATTTGGGACTACCAGTTTACCATCTGTACCCATCGTAATTTTTTGCGCCATAAATACAATTTAAAATAATTAAATGTTGAAGTACAAAAGTAAGTGATGGAACGGTTGAAACCAAAGCGAGCGGGCTACAGAAAAAAACAAATAGAGCAGCAAGTTTAGGAAGAGCGCCAAATTGGGTTGGCGTAAAAGCGAGGAGCATTAGCCCGGTTGCCATTCGGACGGGCAAGAATGATTACCATAGCTGCTGTATGTGCCCGTACAAAAATTATTTACAACTGAAGCTGGAAGCATAAAAAAACTTCCCGCGATTTGGCGGGAAGTTTTGGTTGAAGTAATATGTTATTGGCTACGCATAACCCTAAAGCTACAAGTAATGGCGTACTGTTTATTTGCCGGGCTGGCACCAGTTAGGCTGCCTGTAAAATTACCAGCTATAAACTGGTTTATAGCTCCGTATTCGGTAATGTTTACAGCAATGGGAGCAGTAATGGTAACAGAGTCTTTAATATTATTTATTGCCAAATATTGTAAAGCCTGCACACTATTTTTTGCTATGCCTGTATGTGTAAAATCGATGTTTACGCTTGCCGTTCTGCCTGGACCTGTTTGATGGGCGTATAAATAATCATCCTTATAAAAATTGTGTATCAGGTTATCGCCAGGGGTAGCTATGGAGTAAGCAACCCCATTAATAGTATAATTTACAAATTGCTGTATTAAAGTGCCACAAGTAGTTAAGGTGCCTGCAGCATTAGTACCGGTAGCAAGGGTTATTGTAACAGGTGTATTTTGTTGTAAGCCATCCATATCTACTGCAAATATGCTTACAGTGGGGTTGCTGCTGCAAAATAAAGTAGAAAAAGAAAATGCGCCTGTGCTACTTAATGGATACCTATAATTTTGCCCGTTTGTGTTTAGCATGATGTAGCCATTTGTTACAGCTACGTTACTGCAATTAGTTACATTGCCTGTTACAATTGTGGTATTGCCGCTAATTATGGTAACCTTTCCCAGTGCAACATCTGCAGTAGTGCTGGCGAATGTTTGCGTGTATAGTGCACCAGGGCAACTATTTTCACCTAGTACTTCTATTGCTAGTTGAGCATTGCCTGGTATTGCGCCGGCCACAAAGCCTAAGGTATCTGTATAGCCATACCTGCAACCAATTGTTTGCGTATCTCGTGCAGCAGATATTTTTACAACGGCATTAGGTATTGCATTTCCATTTACATCTACAACGGTGCAACTAAATTGTACATAATTGGCTGGCACATCGGAGCTCCAAAAGGAAAAATGGCTTACCTCACCTACATAATTATTGCCTGTTTTTGTTGCGCTTCCTTGTTGTTTCCATAAGCCGTTGGCTTCATTAAAATACCATAAAGGTATTGTAGCCGGGGCTTTGCTTATAATAGTTAAGGGTATGGGAAAGGTTAGGGTTGCTTTTTTATTAGGAGCTATTTGCAGTAATTCGCCTGCAGCACCTGTTAGTTCTACTGCGGCCATGCCATAAGTGGTTAATATTTTAATGGCGCCAACAGTATCGATGCCTCTTAAATCGCCAGGCATTATTTTAATTAATTCAGCGCTGGCAGGGCTTATACAGTAAGCGGCTATATTTACTGTGCCAGTGTAGGCAATACCTGTGGCATTGTTTACGATGGCATTTGCAGGGATCAATACGCTTAACCCATTAGCAAGGGTAACCGTACCGCCAGTACCAGCAGCTATATTTCCAGCAATAATTTTTGGTAATAATTTCACTCTTAAAAAAGCACTTTTATTAGCAGTGGCTACATAAGTTTTAATGCCTTTAAAATAGCCGGGCCTGCTAACGGTAACTATAGCCGCTACTTTAACTACGGAGACATTGGTTATTTCGAAGTAGCCATATTTATCTGTACTGGCAGTGCTTGTGCCTGCAGTTACAGTTGCATTAATTACGGCAGCATCGTTTTCGTCAGTAACAAAACCTGATACCGATGAATTTATTTTGGTAGACAGGTCGGGCAATACTACTGGCACTACAACAACATCTATACCACCGCCAGTTACTTGTTTTTGGCAGGCAAAGAAAAAAGAAGTGGCAATCAATAATAAAATAAGGGTTGTGCATATCCTATTTTTTTGTAATATCAGTTGCATAATTTGGTTTTAAAGTAAAAAGGTTTTAACTATAAAATTGAGATGCCTAGTAAATATAAATTGCTGCCCAACAATGAATATTTATTTTTAAACAGGGATACTACAATTAACCCACCCGTTATCAAAACTAATCCCCGCCAGTTTTTTGTAAAATTTAATAGCAGGCTCGTTCCAATCTAACACCTGCCAGGATATGCCGCTAAAGTTTTTTTCGGTTGCTTCTTCAATCAGTTTGTCAAAAAGCAATTTTCCTATGCCTTGTCCACGTAAATTTTCTGTTACCACCAAATCTTCCAGGTATATGCGCTGCCCTTTCCAGGTGCTGTAACGGATGTAGTATAGGGCAAATGCTTCTACTACACCATCTTTTTCAGCTACAAATGCCCACCACACTGGGTTTTCGCCAAAACCACTTTCTTCAAAATGAGTGGGGGTTACGGTTATTTCGTTGGGCGCTTTTTCAAAAATGGCCAG
Source organism: Ferruginibacter sp. (assembly GCA_043788035.1). GTDB lineage: Bacteria > Bacteroidota > Bacteroidia > Chitinophagales > Chitinophagaceae > Ferruginibacter. The sequence continues at coordinate 13,608 of JAYVUJ010000327.1, forward strand.
TTCCAGTACCAGTTCCATTATGCGGGTACAATCTTCCTTTACTGCTTTTCTTATAATAATACTCATAATTACGTTTATTTAATTTAGTGGTTAAAAGTCGCACAATCCATCCACATTCAACTAGAACATTTGTTATTAAAAAAATAGGAGGTTTCATAAGGCTTCGCCATATACGGCTTAACTTGCGGTTATGCAGCAGTACTTACATCTTGTAAAAAATATTATTACTACCGGAACAGATAAAAGCGACCGCACAGGAACGGGTACCCGCAGCCTTTTTGGCTACCAGCTCCGGTTTAATTTAACCGAGGGCTTTCCATTGGCGACAACTAAAAAAGTACACATCAAAAGCATTATTTACGAGCTGCTATGGTTTTTGCAGGGCGATACAAACATAAAATACCTGAAAGAGCACAACGTTAAGATATGGGATGAATGGGCGGATGAAAATGGCAACCTGGGCCCGGTTTACGGCAAACAATGGCGTAGTTGGCAAGGCGCAGATGGGGTTGAAGTTGACCAGGTAAAGGAGTTGATACATCAACTAAAAACCAATCCGGATTGCCGCAGGATGATCATTAGCGCTTGGAATGTGGCAGATTTACCAAAGATGAAATTAATGCCCTGCCATTGCTTATTTCAATTTTATGTACAACCACCAACGGTTGAACAAAGCGAAAGAGGGATAAAAGGAAGCTTGTCTTGCCAATTATACCAGCGCTCCGCAGATGTATTTTTAGGCGTGCCGTTCAACATTGCTTCGTATGCTTTGTTGACCATGATGATTGCGCAGGTTTGCGACATGGAGCCGGGAGACTTTATCCATACTTTTGGGGATGTGCATTTATACAACAATCATTTTGAACAAGCGGCATTACAGTTATGCAGGGCGCCATTTGCATTGCCAACGATGAAAATAAATCCGGCTATAAAAAATATCTTTGACTTTACATTTGAAGATTTTGAATTGTTTAATTATCAAGCCCATCCTGCAATTAAAGCACCAGTAGCAGTTTAATTAAATAGATATAATATGACGATTAGCCTAGTAGTTGCAGCATCAGAAAATAATGCCATCGGTAAAGATAATGAGTTGCCTTGGAACTTGCCAAACGACTTAAAATTCTTTAAAAATACCACCTGGGGCTTCCCTGTTATCATGGGGCGAAAAACTTATGAGGCTGTAAATAAGCCATTGCCAGGCCGTACCAATATTGTGGTAACTACAAAGGCAGGCTGGCATTCAGAGGGAGCCATTACAGTGGCTACTATTGAAGAGGGCATCAAAAAAGCGGCGGAAACAAACAGCAAGCAAATTTTTATAATTGGTGGCGGAGAAATTTACAAACAATCAATGGGCCTGGCCGATAGTATTTACATTACCAGGGTACATGCAACGCTTGATGGAGATACTTTTTTTCCGGTGATTGATGCCGGCAAATGGAAGCTAACATCTAACGAAGATTTCCCTGTTGATGATAAGCATGCTTATAGTTACAGTTTTCAAATTTGGGAGAAAATAACGGGTAATGGATAATTAAAAAATTGATAATTTATAA
>JAYVUJ010000328.1:0-2001 GCA_043788035.1 Ferruginibacter sp.
GGTTTTTAATCCTTAACCCGAATTCACGTTAATTTAGGAAGTGCTAGTTACCAATTCCTATACGAACTCCAAAAGCTAGGCCAACACTACCAAAAGGAAGTGCCATTTTCAATTCTTTACTGGGTTCAGAATCGGGCTGTTTGCCCTTATTTTGAGTATAACTATCGGAGAAATTCGTTTCCTTTTCGCGTGTTGTCATATCAGGCAATACATCTTTGCCATTCTTGCTTGCTTCAGTAATTTTGCCTTTACTGGGTGCGTATGACATGTTTACCATGTTTATTTCACCAAAAAAGGTTACTTTCTTGCTCATATTAAAAATTACACCCACTGCCGAATGCAAGCCCAGTGCCACTCCGCCATTCATTTGCATGGTTTGTTTTCTTACATCGCCATTATCATTGTCTGTACTTTGCATGGTTCTCCAAACGGTACCTGTGCCAATTACCGCTCCAAATTTGGCATACAAATTGGTTTTTTCGCCACCTGCTGCAACTACTATGCTTGGCATAATTCTTAGCATATTGGCCCACCAGCTATATTTGTCAGTGGTGCTACCCCCCCCATAGTACACATCGGTAGTGTTTGTTTTGCCACCCATAAGGTAAGAAAAGCCCAGTTCGGCACCCACGTTTTTAGTAAACATTTTGCCAATGGCCGCACCAAAGTTGACTCCTTTGCCAAGGGATGCTTTTACATTCTCGTAAGAGGTGGAGTTTGCACCTTCTGTGGTGTTGCTAAAGAGATAGCCCGTTTGCGAGGCCAGTACGGTGCCATAACCCAGATTGAGATTAACATACAGCCCTTGGGCTGTGCTGAAATTTGCCATCATTCCGATTGCAAATACTGGTACTAATTTGTAAAGTTGTGTTTTCATTTTGTTTGATTTTTAAGTATTGTGAAATGGATTATAAATCAAAGGTAAAAATACGCAGTTTATGAGGGCATAGCATTTACTCACACAATGTGGATAACAGAGAATAATATTCAAGCCTTGCACTTAATTTTTATTAATAGTTTTCTAAAACTGCAAAAAATAAAATTCCGTACTGCGCTGAAAGGTGTTATATGATTCAAAATAATGCACTTTATTTTCTCAAAATTCTGCATTATCAGTCAATTACTCTTGTTTTTATTGGCAGATTGAATCCAATCTTAAATTTGCTTACTCTTTGCTTAAAAATTTGTAAACCAAGCAAGCATGGCACCGGCAATAGGAATTGCGATAAATAGCCATAGTTGTGAAATGGCCCAATCGCCAACAAACAAAGCTTGGCTTATGCTTCTAGCAGGGTTTACCGAGGTGTTGGTACAGGTATGCTTATAAGGTGAATGAGTGTTAAGGCAAGGCCTATGGCAATGCCAGCAAATCCTTTTGGGGCTCTTTCATCGGTAGCGCCTAGTATCACTATTAAAAATATAAAAGTCATTACCAGTTCAGTAACAATTGCCGCCGTCATGCTGTATTTGCCAGGTGAGTGATCGCCATAACCATTGGCAGCAAATCCTCCAATTTGTGAGCCATTCCCTGTGGCAATAATATAAAGAACCCCAGCCGCAGCGGTGGCGGCCAATATTTGAGAAACAATGTGGCAGCACATCCTTGCCCGCTACTCTGCCACCAGCCGATAGGCCTAATGTTACAGCGGGGTTTAAATGAGCGCCTGATTATGCCCCAATGAGTATGCAATGGTTAAAACAGTGAGACCGAATGCAAGTGAAACGCCTACAAAACCAATTCCCATTTCAGGAAAACCAGCAGCTAACACTGCGCTACCGCACCCACCTAAAACCTACGAAAAGGTACCTAAAAATTCTGCTACATTCTTTTTCATAGTTTTTAAAATATATTTCGCCTCAAAAGTAGAAGAATTGTTTGAAGAAACAAATTTATTGGATTTTTAAGTAACCCAAAAAGTTGGATGAAGCTCCCTTTTTGACCTATAAGTAAAGGGCTAAAAAAAAGCAACACTTAAAGAAGTGCTGCTTTAATTTTAATTA
>JAYVUJ010000329.1:0-8679 GCA_043788035.1 Ferruginibacter sp.
GCCTATTTTTTTATATGCGCAACAATCAAGTCCGGCGAAATGATAAAAAAAGCAAACGGTTATTAAAACGAAAAACAAAATTTGCAGCGCAGTTAAAAAAGAATAACGTGTAACCACTAAATTAAAACGATGATAATTGATTTTGCGAAATATACAGATGGGCTGGTACCAGCAATCATCCAGGATGAAATAACGGGCAAAGTTTTAATGCTTGGCTTTATGGACAATGATGCGCTTTTAAAAACTCAGGAATTAAAAAAGGTAACTTTTTACAGCCGTACCAAAAATCGCTTATGGACTAAAGGAGAGGAGAGTGGCAACTTTTTAATTTTAAAATCCATCACTGTAGATTGCGATAATGATACGCTATTAGTAAAAGTAAATCCAGTTGGCCCTGTTTGCCACACTGGTGCTGATACTTGCTTTAATGAAAAGAATGAAGCCAATGACTTCTTATTTAAACTGGAAAAAATTATTGCCGATAGGAAAAATAATCCCACTGATGCCTCTTACACCTCTTCCCTATTTAAAAAGGGGATTAATAAAATAGCCCAAAAAGTAGGCGAAGAAGCCGTAGAAATTGTGATAGAAGCAAAAGACAACAACGACGAATTATTTAAAGGCGAAGCCGCAGACCTGCTGTTTCATTACCTGATACTGTTGCAGGCAAAGGGTTTTGGCTTACAAGATGTTATTGGTGTATTGAAAGAAAGAAACGTTGCTTAATTATAAGTTATGAGTTATAAGTTTTTAGGGTGGTTTAGTATTTAAATAACCGGATTGATGATTTTTGGAAATATAAAAGAAGGACATATACATTTTAATTACACCTTTTCCTATATCAATTTTAACAAGCAAGTAAATAATTACACACTAGCAATTTGAAACTCATCACTCATAACTTATCACTCATAACTTTAAATACCTAGTTCATCATCAGCACATTCACGCTTCTTTGTAAAATATTAAATGCAATTTCAGCCATTAGGTTTTCTTTGTCTAGCGTAGGGTTTACTTCTGTAATTTCGAAACAGCAAATTTTTCGGTTCTGCATAAACTTGCTGATCAAATCTTCAGCTTCTCTTTCTTTTAACCCGTTGCTTACAGGCGTGCCTGTACCACGGCTTATAGAAGAATCGAGGCTGTCAACATCAAAGCTTACATAAATATCTGTACAGTCGCTTAAATAGCGCAGTACTTTACGGCTAACACTTTCAGCCCCATTGCGCCTTACTTCACCGGTGCTTATCACCTTAATGGCATGCTTTTCTATCAGTGCTTTTTCTTCTTGTTCAAAATCCCTAAGGGAAATAAAAACAATATCTTCCGGCAATACTTTTGGTGAAATGCCGCCCATTGTCTTTAATTGTTTCCACAGTTTATCCGTCTTATCATCCAGCTTATGCACCTTGCATTCAACATTGTCTTCCGCAATAGCAATGGCTAGTGGCATGCCATGCATATTGCCAGTTGGCGTGGTGTAAGGGGTATGTAAATCAGCATGTGCATCAATCCAAATAACGCCTAATTTACTTTTTGGCTTAGCAATTTTAATGCCCGTAATGGTACCACCCGCGCTACTATGGTCGCCACTTAGTACTACCGGAAAAAAATTGCCTTTAATGGATTCACTTACGGCTTCGCTTAATTTTTCGTAAATATTTACCACGCCTTGTATGCGCTTGGCATAAGGCGATTGGATAGGTTCAAACAACAAATTATTTTCGGCTTCAATTTTTTCAGATGGAAAATGTATAAAAAAATTGCTCATAAAATCAAGGGCAGCAATCTTTATAGCATCAATGCCAAGGCTAGCGCCACGGGTTCCCGCGCCAATTTCGCTGGCAACTTCTATTAACTTAATATTTTTCATAACAAAAATTGTTGCCGCAGCCAAAAAGAGTACTGGCAAAAAAAGCATAGTTCGGTTAGCTGACTATCAGCCCTGCGGTTGTGTAAGCAACAAATCTATAACTTTCCTGCCAAAGGATCGCTGCCTTTAATGGTGCCCAAAGTTTTTAGTGGCTTAAACCGCACAAACATATCTTCGCTATACCAATTTTCTTTTCGTGTTTTTTGAATTATTTCTTTGTGCTGGTGCATTTTGTAAGCAAATTCTTTCATTGCTTCTTTACTTTGCCAAATGCTAAAAGTAGCTTGTTTTATATAGGGCGTTTCTCCAATACCAAAAGATGTTATAAATCCATTGGCAGCAGCCATTTCATTAGCAACTGAAGGTACATTTTGCCAAAAGGCTTTTAGTTTAGTTATGCGTATAGTTGCCCGGGTTAGTGTGGCAACCATGCCATCGTAACTGGTTTTTTTTGCAATATCGCCAAATGGGTCTTTCCCATCCCACTTACCATGGCCTTCAATAGGTTCCAAAAAAACCGTCCAGGTTTCACAATTAAAAAAACTAAACCATTTATGGATGAACGAACCATATAATTCGCTGATAACCGTAGGTGCAGTAAATGTTTGCAGGTTGGTTACTAAAGGTTGTACAGATAAAATTCCCCATTGTTGCCAATCAGGATTTTTATCAAAAGTGCCATTTTTGCCACAGCCCAATAATTTATAAAATGATATTTTTTTATTGAGCCAAAGCGGTAGCCGATGCATTGCCATTGCCAATAATGCAAATGCAATATTTTTTTTTGGATACCTTATTATGGTAAGTGTTATTAACATGTGCAACGATAACAAGATTTTTGTTACAAAGTTGAAAAATTTACCTGTTCTCTAAAAAAGGGTTTTACTGTTTGTCTAACCGCAGCAAATATATTTTTTCCGTGTCAATCGTATCACAAGAAAAGAGCGTAATTATGATTGTTTCGCAATTGAGTAAATGAAGCAGCAAAACCATAAAGCCAAAGTACCTGGCTTAATCGTAAAATTGGAAATGTCTATTAAAGGCTGGTGCATGGGGTAACTACTTTATTGAAACTATTGTAAAATGCAGTGTGCTATTTAATCGGCATAGGCCCCACAGCTAGTGGAAAAAGCCCAATAAAGATTTACTGTACAAGAATGCGACGCCTAAAATGTACCACATAGCTGCTGTATTGGCACGGACAAAAATAAAAACTCATTATTGATTGAAAACTTCTTAGTCGAAGCCAACATAAAACGAAAAGCAATACACCAAAAACAAATATCTTCGCAGCTCTATCAGCCAGGCTATCGCTTTAATTTAGTTTAAAGAGGAAAGTCCGGACAGCAAAGGGCAACACACCGGTTAAGCGCCGGCTGCCTGTTGTATTTTACTTGTAAGGTGCAATGGGCAAGAGAAAGTGCCACAGAAAATAACTGTCTTTTTTAATTAAAGGATGAGGGTGAAAATGTGAGGTAAGAGCTCACGGGCTTGTGCAGTAACGCAGGAGCTGGGTAAACCTTGTGTGCTGTAATGCCATGTACACCTGCGCCTGAAGGCGGCTCGCTTGATGTTGGCAACAACAGCGCAGGAGGGTAGGCAGCAAGACCTTGCCAGTAATGGCAGGGCTAGATAAATGATGGCCGTCTTAATTAATTTTAAGATAACAGGATCCGGCTTATTGGCGATAGTTTTTTTTGAGTTATGAGTTAGGAGTTATGAGTTAGGTGTTTTTTGGATTGTAGTTTCTGTATTTTTTTGATGCTTATTACATTTTAAGGAGCTATCGCTTATTGCTTTTGATTCATAACTTTTTTATTTCGTAAATTTTTTTACCTCTCTAAAAGTAGAGTTGCGCCAAATTGCGGATACCTTACGAATTGAAACTCACATCTCCTAATTTATAACTAAATTAGTAATTCTCTATAAGTAGCGACGCTACTATCTTGTCGATTGGTAGTGTAATCATATCGGCTGAAAAATTTTCCCAATCGATAAAACGGAAGCTTTCTATTTGTGTTGATTGGCTGTACAATTGCATTTGTGCATCGTCAAAATCGAAGGCGATTGTTTTTATGGGTGCTTTGATTGGCTCCAGGGCTTTGGCAAAATAATAGATGGCGATGATTTGGTGCTCTGGGTTAAAAGCACTCATCTGAAAAAAATCGGTGGTATAGATATGTTCTTCAATACTTACATCGAGGTTCATCTCTTCTTTAAATTCACGTTTAAGGCATTCCCGGGTGCCTTCGCCAAACTCTAATCCACCACCGGGAAATTTAGTGTAATAATTGCCGCGGATATATTCATCGCTTACCAATACCTGCTTGGTATCACTTAATAAAATGCCGTATACACGTACCGTAAATTTATTCATGTTATTTGTTTAGCCGTTTAAAATAATCCCAAATTACCCCACCAACAAAAACGAGCGAAACGCTTACTGGCAGCCAAAAAGCGTAAGGACTATCTTTATAGGGGATGGGTACGTTTATGCAAAAAATGCCGGTAATTAAAAAAGGGATACTTAAAAAAATGATAACGCTTATGAGCCGTTGTAGTATTTTATTTTGCTTATTGCTAATGATGGTGGCGAATGCTTCCAGCGTGCTATTGAGGATGTTGGTGTAGGTATGCGCCATTTCAAGCGCCTGGCTGGTTTCTACCACAAGGTCATCGAGCAGGTCTTTTTCTTCTTCATTTAATTGTAAAAAATTTGTACGGGCAATCTTTATCATCAACAGTTCATTGCTTCGCAGGGCGGTAATAAAATAGACTAGGCTTTTTTGTATGCGCATTAATTGCAGTACTTCTTCGTTGCGGTTAGACACATATAATTTTTGTTCCAGCGTATTGCGGCGAAGGTTAATTTCTTTAAGGTATTCTAAAAAGTTGGTGGTTACTTTTTCAAATATCTTTACCACCATCATGCTCTTTTTATCCATGCTTCGGTTTTGAAAAGTGTTGAGGAACTTTTTGATAGCCTCGTTTTCAAAAGAGTTTACGGTAACAATCTGGTTATGGGTTAGAATGATACAAATTGGTATGGTAATGTAAAAGGCATCACTTTCATTAAAAGAATTATTATCTGCTGGGGTTTTTATAACCACCATTTTTACATTGCCGTCAATTTCGTACCGGCTGCGTTCATCAATATCCAGCGAATCTTTTAAAAAGTCTACCGGTATTTCCAATGCTTCGCTCAGCTCGTTAAATTCTTCTTGCCTTAGTGGCGGCAATACATTTACCCAAGTGCCAGCATCTGCTTTATCAACCGCTACGGTATGGTGTTCTATGTTTTTAAAATATTGAATCACTTTTTTTTGGTTTTCGTTTTTGTTTTTTTGTTGGGTGCCAGCTTAGTGGTAGCGGTCTCAGTAAATCAAAGCCTCAGGCAATCTTGAGAATAATAAACAGTAAACTAGAGCTCTATTTCGCCTTTAAAAACAAACTCGGCAGGGCCGCAAAGCCAGATGTCTTCAAAATGCTGGTCATCCACTTTAATAAATTCAACACTAAGGTAGCCGCCTTTTGTTTTTACTGCTACATTGTTAAATCCTGTTTCGTTATGCGCAGCCAATAAGGCAGCAGCAGTAACCCCGGTTCCGCAGCTAAGGGTTTCATCTTCCACGCCACGTTCGTAAGTGCGTACAAAAATAGTATTGTTATCTACTGTTTCTACAAAATTTACATTAATGCCTTGCTTCGCAAAAGAATGGCTGTAGCGTATTTCGCGGCCGGTGCTTACTACTGGTATGCTTTCTACGTTTTCTGTAAACTTTACAAAATGCGGTGAGCCGGTATTTACAATCGTATGTTGTAGATGATAATCAACTTCGTTAACATCGTGCATGCGCAGGCTTACGGTGCCATCGCTGTCTATCTCTGCTTCATGCTCGCCATCTGTAGCAATAAAAATATATATGCTTTTAAGTATGCCCATGTGATGGGCAAATTTTACGAGGCACCTGCCACCATTGCCACACATGCTGCTTTGGTTGCCATCAGCATTAAAGTACACCATGTCAAAATCGTAGCCTTCTTTTTTGCTAAGCATCATTAGCCCATCGGCACCAATGCCAAAGTGCCTGTTGCAAAGGTGTTTAATTTGCTTGGTAGTAAGGGCCGGCGCAGTGTGGTTAAAATTATCCAGTATAATAAAGTCATTGCCTGTGCCATGGTATTTATAAAACTCAATTTTCATAACTGCTGAAGTATTAATTCTTAATTTTTAATTCTTAATTCTGAATTTCAATTCAATGCCGTTAAGTTACTGCATGCTCTATATTTTACCTCACCCCCAAACCCCTCTCCAAAGGAGATGGGAGCGTAATCCTCCGGGGCGAAAACCGGTTAACTTATAGGTAATTATTCTTAATTCTTAATTAATAAAAGATTCTATGATCTCCAAAGAGTGCTTAATAAGATTTTCAACCGCAAGCCCTCCATCGGTTGAAAACTCTTTACTGATTCTGTTTGCAACAACAGCGCTCAAGCTTACGCAATGATGCCCCAATAAATTGCCTAAACCATAAATAGCGGAAGTTTCCATTTCAAAGTTAGTGATACGATGGTTGCCAAAAGTAAAACTTGTAAGGCTATCTATCAATTGCGGATAAGCAAGCCCAAGCCTTAGTACACGCCCTTGTGGGCCATAAAACCCAGGGCATGTTACGGTAACGCCCTGGTGGTAGCCCGCTGTAAAATGTTTTAATAAATGTACCCCTGCCATGTGTATGTAAGGCGCGATAGTGCCCTGGTTTAATTGTGTGTGTGTATTGAAAGCCTGAAGCATTTGATTTTCTTCTTCATTATTTTGTGTGCGGTAAAAGTTCATCAGGTTATCCAGGCCTAGCCCGTGTGTGCTGGTCACAAAGCTATCTACCGGTATGCTCGTTTGTAAAGATCCGGAAGTGCCGAGGCGGATAATATTTAAAGCCGTTAATTCTTCTTTAACGGTACGGGTATTAAAATCGATGTTTACCAGCGCATCTAATTCATTTAAAACGATGTCAATATTATCGGGGCCTATGCCGGTACTTACGCAGCTCATCCTTTTTTTGCCTACATAACCTGTATGGGTTATAAATTCCCGGTGTTCATTTTTAAATTCTACGGTATCAAAATGTTTGCTTACTTCTTTCACTCTGTCTGGGTCACCAACTGTAATAATAGTGGTAGCCAGTTCTTCTGGCCTGCAATTGAGGTGGTAAACGGCGCCACGGGCATTAATTATCAACTCAGATTCTTCTATCCTACTCATATATTATTTTTTGAATGCCGAATTTCGTATTTACTATTTACAATTTCTAATAAATAAATCCCCTATATTTGCAGTCGTTAAAAAAAGGTCCTGTGGCCGAGTGGCTAGGCAAAGCTCTGCAAAAGCTTCTACAGCAGTTCGAATCTGCTCGGGACCTCTACATGAAGGATCGCACTTGTGCGGTCCTTCTTTAGTTTTACTTATCCTTACTCCAAACGACTGATTTTCAGTTACTTCTAACATTTGCTTCAAAAACGGCTTCCTAACTTTATTTAAGATTATTTGGCTTTACTAAACATTTAACCGACTAAAAAATCGACTAAACGTGCTGTTTTCTGATAACCATATTAGCAGATAGGCATTTTTAATCGACTAAAATTAGAGCCATGACATTATCAGTTAAGCTACCTATAAAAGCAATATGTATCCGTCCTAGAAAGGACGGCACAAGCATCATCCACATTCACTATTGTTATGGCTATGATCAAAGGACAGTGCTAGATACACGTATGTCAATTCCGGTGCAATGCTGGGATAAAAAGTTACGTATCGTCAATCTTTCTTTGCCTTCTAGTCATGGAGAACCTGAACAGATAAATAAGTTCATTCGTCAGCAAATACAGCTTGTAGGAGATATCGTGACCTATGCCGGCAACCGGGCCCTAAAAACAGGTCTTTGCTACAGTTATTTTTTCGAAGCAAGGGGCAGGGTAACTGCAAAACAGGTGCCTGGCAAAGGAAAAAATTTTATAGCCTATGATAATTTTGACAGGGTAGTAATGGTTCAGGATGAAAACTTAAGACTTACCAGCCAATGGAGTTTTATAAAATACGATCGGCAGAGCAGGCCTTTCAGGTCGGGTATAATTACCATCGCAATAAGTAAAGATTCTGTAATAGCAAATACCGCACGTGACACAAGCTACCCTATACTTACGGGTACTTATACTATTATGTCAGAAACCGACTATGATGATTATAGCCGGATAGTTGCAGGCGCTCCAAGTGCGACACTTATTACCGCTAATATAAACAGCAGTAATTTTAATACCAGTTATAATTCCTATCCGGATTATGCCCAGCCTGTAACAAACAGCAACCGCAACAGGGGGGCCATAACAGGCGTAAAAAAAATAATACTCAATACAGCAACCTATAGGTATTCTGTTCCTCTTTATGATGACCATGGCAGGGTAATACAAACAAAAGAAACAAATTATACCGGTGGCACAGATGTACTTACAAAGCAGTATAGTTTTAACGGCAGGATGCTGCGCACGCACCTGCAGCATCAAAAAGCGGGCACTAATGCACAAACTCATACATTGCTTACGAAGTATACTTATGACCATGTCGGGCCCTTAAAAAGCATCGTAAAAAATATTGATGGACTTGGTGATAAAACCATCAGCCTGAATGTGTACAATGAGTTAGGGCAGCTGCAAACCAAAACATTTGGTGCAACTATTGAAATACAGATTTTTTTATATAATATAAGCGGCTGGCTTACCAGCATCAACAAAACCTACATAGATAATGCAGG
>JAYVUJ010000330.1:0-5406 GCA_043788035.1 Ferruginibacter sp.
TTAAATAGATCTGCATTGAAAAGCTAATGGCACAATTATTAGGCTTGTCAGACAAATAAAAGACTACAAAAACAGTAAAATAAATACTATGGCAACTCCAGATTTAACCGGAAAAAAAATTGCGGTCATTACCGATAATGGTTTTGAAGAAGTGGAACTTACAAGCCCAAAAAAAGCGTTGGAAGATGCAGGCGCAACAGTGCACATTATTTCGATGCAAAAAAGTGTAAGGGCATGGGATACTGATCATTGGTCTATTGAACTGCCAGTAGATGTGAATATAGAAGAAGCTAAAAGCGATGATTATGATGGGCTGCTTATACCCGGTGGTGTTATTAATCCCGATAAGATGCGCACTCAAAAAGCATATGTTTCTTTTGCTGCGGAATTTTTAGAAACCGGTAAGCCAGTGGCTGCTATTTGCCATGGCCCACAACTATTGATTGAAACAGAAATGATAAAGGGAAAAGATATGACATCCTACCCGTCTATAAAAACCGACCTTATAAACGCCGGTGTTAATTGGGTGGATAAAGAAGTAGTAACAGACAACGGGCTTATTACCAGCCGCAGCCCGGAAGATTTGCCTGCTTTCAACAAAAAAATTATTGAAGAATTTGCAGAAGGCATCCATAAAAGCCGCAATCCAATTGTACCTATTGTTATTTTTTAATTAATCGCACATCAAAAATAAAATAATGGCAAAGTATTCAAAAGAGGCTCAAAAAAAAGTGGAAGTTGCTATGTCGGAAATGAAAGAAGGCAAATTGAAAAGTGGTCAATCCGGCAAAAAAGTAACCAACCCTAAACAAGCAATTGCCATCGGGCTTTCTGAAGCAAGAGAAAAAGGCGAAAAAGTGCCAGCAAAACCCGCAAGTAAATAAGGCCTTAAAAAAAAGGCTTCAAAAGGTTAATTTAATAGCCATATATTTAAACCCGGTTTGTAATAGCCGGGTTTTATTTGTTGGTGGTAATTGCAATTATTTAGATGTATATGCGCTAGTAAAATTTGTAAAGAGTGGTAAAAATTATTTTGCTAAACCAGTAAGTAAATGATTAATCATATCATTTTCTAATACTTCCTGCGGCACATTTTTTTTATGCCCGTGCCAAAATTCTAACCCCCGTACTGCTGAAAGGATTGTTAAGGTTGCCACATAAGGGTTTAATATCTTAAGTTCATTATTTGCAATGCCTGATTCAATGAGCATTATCAGCTTTTTCTCATAGCTGCGGCGAAAGTTTAAAAAATCGCTCAAATAGGGCTCTTTTAAATGTTTCCATTCGTGATTAGCCACATATACTTCATCAAAATTATAAAGCATTATACGGATGTGAAAGCGGATGATGGCTTCAATTTTCGAGATATTACTTGTTGCATTGCTTTCAATAAAATCTAAGTTTACGGCAACTTCCTTGGCCACTTTAAAACAGATAGCTTGTAGTAATTCGCTTTTAGAACCAATATGGTTATAAAGGCTAGAAGCTTCCACCCCAAGCATTTCTGCAAGTTCCCTCATTGAAGCCGCTGTATAACTTTTTAATTTAAATAAAGAGGCCGCTTTTTGTATAATTGCCTCTTTTTTAGTAGCCCTATTACCAGGCTGTATTTTTGCCATAACATAAATATTGCTTTTTACAAAACTAACGGTTATTAGTTTTATTGGTACTATGGGTCATTTGTTGCTGGCTATATATTTCACAAATTAAATTTGATAATTTTATTATTTAAATTTTTTTCTATGCAGTTACAAGCTATTGATAGGGTTGAAAGCATTTCGCCTGAAGATTTTAAAAATAATTATTATAATAAAAAAATACCAATAATAATTACAGGTTTAGCTAAACAATGGCCAGGATTTAAAAAGTGGGATTGGGATTATTTTATTGAAACAGTGGGTGATGTTGAGGTAGGTGTTTATGATAATGTAAAAAGTGATGCTTACACGCCCATTAATACAGCAGATGCTTACATGAAATTTGGAGATTATTTACGGAAGGTAAAAGACGGCCCGCTTAAATTAAGGATATTTTTATTCAATATTTTTCAGTATGCACCAGAATTAGTGAAGGATTTTACCTGGCCAGAAGATTTAATGACAGGGTTTGTAAAAAAATATCCCATGCTTTTTGTGGGCGGGCAGGGTTCTATTACGCACATGCATTTTGATATTGATATGAGCCATATTTTGCACACGCAGTTTATGGGTAAAAAAAGGGTATTGCTTTTTCCGCACCAGGAGCAGCATAAGCTATACCGTAAGCCATGGGAGGTGTTAAGCATGGCTAATTATGCGCAGTATTATGATAAGTTTGATTACGAAAGTTTTCCTGCAGCCAGACTGGCAAAGGGTTATGAGGTAGTGTTGGACCATGGGGATACTTTATTTATGCCAGCCGGCTTTTGGCACCACATGGAATATCTTGAAAGCGGTTTTGCTATGAGCCTAAGGGCACTGCAAAGCGATATTGTAGGTAAATTGGATGGCGTTTGGAAACTTTTCGGCATGCGGGGCATTGATACATTGATGAAAAAAGCGGCGCCTCAATGGTGGTATAACCGTAAAAAACAAGCAATTTTTGCATTTGCAGAAAAAGAATTAGCCTCAGCGGATAAGGTTTTATAAAAAATTTTTAATTATCCAAAAAAATATTTAGTTTTACAGTCTGCTCTTAATATAAATTCCTCCAATCTTAATGAAAGCTCTTCCGCAAAGAAGTTTTATTTTTTGTGTGCTGATCAATAAAATACATGACAATATATATCCTTAATAAAAATATTCTGTAAAGAAAATCTATTCTGTAAAGATTTTTCTTGTGGTTTCAGAGGTAAGCAAGGCCGGTGATTTTTATCACTGGCCACTATTTTTTTAAAGTCTTTTGTAATAACAAACTATCAGCCTACAACAAAACACTTACCGGGCTAATAACTCAAAAAGCAATAAAAACGTACCAATAAAAATTGCCTCAGCTTTTTTCATGAAAATATATTTCCCCTTTATTCTTTAGTGTCTTTGCGTAAAAAATGTATTGTGTCTTAGCATCCAAGCTTTATAGCGCCTTTACATTAAAATGTATTCTGCCATATCTTCATTAAATCCAAATTTGTAGTTTAGTATTATTTAATCAATGTAAATTTACCGCTACGGTTTTTAAAAAAGCGTAGCAGGTTTACATGAAAAACTTTTTCAGGATATTTAAATACATACACATCCCTAAAGACAGGCTTGCCCTTTATCTATTTTATACCGTTTTATCAACAGTTTTTTCCTTGCTTTCCATCAATGCGTTGGCACCTTTTTTAAATATAATTTTTAAGCCCGAAGCTGGCATTAAAACTGAAGACCTTGGCAAGTTTGGCAGCATTTTTCAACTTATTATTCAAGCACATAACAGGCTGTATGCAGTAGCCATTATATGCCTGGTAATGACTGCGACCATTTTGCTAAAAAATTTATTTGTCTATTTATCTATTTACGTATCTACACCATTACGTAGTAAAATATTGGCAGATTTCAGGTTGCGCCTTTACACAAAAATTTTACAGTTGCCAATTAGTTTTTTTACAGAACAAAAAAAAGGCGATTTGATGAGCCGTATGATTGGCGATATTGCAGAAGTACAAAATTCTATTTTTTCTGCATTGGAAAACGTAATAAAAGACCCATTGACGATTATAGGCTTGCTTTTTTCTATGGTTTGGATTAGTCCTAAACTTTCTTTGTCCCTGCTCATTTTTTTGCCCATCACAGCGCTCATCATAGGGCGTATAAGTAAACGCCTAAAAAAACAATCTACTCATTATTCAGCAGCTAGTGGAGAAAATTTATCGCATGTTGAGGAAACACTAGGTAGTATAAAAGTAATAAAAGCCTTTAATGCAGAACAGAGGATGCTGAAGAAATTTAGCACCGGCAATGATAAGATGTTTTTAATGCTGAATAAAATGACTTTGCGCCGCGACCTTGCAAGCCCGTTAACTGAAATATTGGGTGTGGCGGTACTTTGCTGCATCTTATACATTGGTGGCAGGCTTGTATTAACAGGTGATAATAACCTTACAGGCGGCGACCTTATAGCTTTTATTTTAGCATTCGCCCTTATCATTAACCCCGCTAAAAATTTATCAACTACCATCAGCAATATACAAAAAGGCATGGGCGCTATTGAAAGGATAGAAGAGGTATTCAACGCCCCTTTACTGGTAGAAGAAAAGCCCGATGCCATCGTTTTAAAAGGCTTTTACAGCAAGATTGAATTTAAAGATGTAAGCTTTAACTATGATGATAAAGTGATATTGCAAAACATCAGCTTTGTAATTGAAAAAGGAAAAACAGTAGCGCTTGTCGGTTCGTCTGGTGCTGGTAAATCAACGCTGGCAGACCTTATCCCCAGGTTTCACGATGTTACCAGCGGCGCGATATTGATTGATGGCATCAACATAAAAGATTTCAACATACAATCGTTACGCAAGCAAATGAGCATTGTTACCCAGGAAGCAATTTTGTTTAACGATAGCATCGGCAATAACATCGCTTTAGGCAATGTGGCGGCTACCAATAATGAGGTAACAAATGCCGCTTCAATTGCCAATGCACATAGCTTTATCATCAACAAAGAAAATGGCTACGATACCAATATTGGCGATAGGGGAATGAAGCTAAGCGGCGGCGAACGTCAGCGTGTAACCATTGCCAGGGCTGTGTTACAGAACCCACCCATCTTAATTTTGGATGAAGCCACCTCTTCTTTAGATACTGAAAGCGAACGCCTTGTACAGGATGCTATTGTAAATTTAATGCAAGACAGGACATCACTTGTAATAGCACATCGCCTAAGCACCATCCGCAACGCCGATGAAATTATTGTACTGCAAAAAGGACAAATTATAGAGCAGGGAACGCACGAAATACTGATTGCGCAAGACGGGTTTTATACAAAATTGGTAAGGATGCAGGAAATAAAATAAGGTGATACACCCACGCACCACCCTTCCATTCAACTCTATAGCAAAGCCATGGATAAGCCATGCCTGACCCATACTAAGAAAGCCCTAGGTATAGACTTTATATAAAACTACATTTTTTAAACATTTTGGCACTAAGCCGGTTTCATAAAAAAATACAGCACTCTTTTTCTTCAACAAATAAAAATTAGCTGTAATGCTTGCATTTTAAATAACATAAACTTACTTCCTTTATCTTTTCAATAAAAACACCTTTATTCAGAGGGCATTTTTATTTCATATAGCCTACGCCAAATAACTCCCCATTTATTTTTACAATAACCTACCTTACCAACTGTTTTAACCCAAATTTTGCAATAGAATTATTTATGCCAGTCTGTCTTAATTTTGGGGAATGAGTATGCAACATGAATATAGCGACAATAGGGTAACTCCGTAGG
>JAYVUJ010000331.1:0-2322 GCA_043788035.1 Ferruginibacter sp.
AATAATGATCTTGCTATATCCAATAAGTTACTGGCATACTTGCAAGCTGGTTTATACGTTGTAGCAACTAACACTTTAGCGCAACAATCTTTTTTAAATAGCTGGCAGGGGCATGGGGAATGTTTTGATTATAAATTAAATAATGCTGCAATTGTACTTGAAAAAATAATTGAAAAAATAACGATTATAAGAAATCAAAGAAAAGCCCGGTATAAAGACTTTGAAAAAAATAATTGGGAAGCAGCATCCTTAAATTTATTAAAGGCGTGGGCTAATATTTAACTACTTAGTATAATAAGGTATAGGTGAATATAAAGTAGCTGCCTATGCGGTAGGCGCCCCTCCCTCACAAAAAGAAATAAAACAACTTTTAATACAAATTTCAATAAGGCTATTTTACTATCAAAAAGATACTCATCTTATATCCGCACTTTCCACCATCTAACCTTGCAGGCGTGCATAGGCCAAGGCTGTTTGCGCACCACTTGCCCTCATTTGGCTGGGAGCCAATCATTTTAACAGTGCAGGAGAAATATTACGAAGAGGCATTAGATTATAACCTGGAAAAATTATTGCCACCTACTTTACGGATAGAAAAAGTGGCTGCCTTCGCAGTAACTAAGCCCAGGCTAATCGGCGATATTGGGTTAAGGGGCTTTTTTCAATTATATAAAAAGGCAAAGCAATTGATACAGGCAGAAAATATAGATTTTCTTTACATACCCATCCCATCTTTTTATTGTGCTTTGCTTGGGCGGTGGTTACATAGCTCCACTAAAATTAAATATGGCATTGATTATATTGACCCATGGGTACATTATTTTCCTGGTAGTAATAAATTATTTTCACGGCATTGGCTAAGTACAAAAATTGCCGAATTTTTAGAACCTATCGCTGTGAAAAATGCTTCGGTAATAACTGGGGTAGCGGAGGGTTACTACAAAGGCGTAACAGATAGGAATCCCCACTTATTGAAACAGGCAATAGTAGGGGCGATGCCTTATGGAGGAGAAGCAGCCGACCACAAAGTATTGGAACAGCTTACTATTGCGCCTTACTTGTTTACAAAAAAAACTGGCAAAATACAACTAGTATATGCAGGTGCCATGTTGCCAAAGGCTTATGCACCTTTGGAAGCTGTTTTTAAAGCTATATCGCAAAACTCTGAACTTTTTATAAACCTAGAGTTTCACTTCATAGGCACAGGAAAGAGAGCTAATGATGCGGAATCTTATAACATTAAGCCATTGGCAGAGCAATATGGCTTATGGCAAAACATAGTGTACGAGTACCCAAAACGGATCCCGTACTTCGATGTATTAATTCATTTAAACAACGCAGATGGCATTTTTATTTTAGGCAGTACTGAACCGCATTATACGCCCAGCAAAGTTTATCAGGGTGTATTATCTGGCCGCCCTATATTAGCAATCCTGCATGCGCAAAGCAGTGCCACAAAAATGATAGAAAGTTCGGGAGCTGGGGTGGTACTGGCTTTTAATGGAGAGAAGGAAATCAATAAGGTTTCGCAGGATTTTCCGAAAACTTTTAAACGATACCTGCACTTCTTAAAAATGTACACTGTTTCGGTTATCGATGTTAGTATATTCGAGAAATATTCAGCCAAAAATGTTACACAGCAATTAGCTACGTTATTGAACAAGGTTGTTGAATGAACAATCGCTCTATCTATAAGCACCTATTTTTCTTAAATCTATACTATGCATTTTAATGACCTTTTTCTTGAACCATTGAAAAAAATAAGTTTTAAGCTATTAGTGGCAAAAAGAAAAAAATGGTATCATGGCAACGAAGTTATGCTCACGCCAGGCATCGATACTTATGAAACGTTCAAAGAAAAAATCAATAGCCCATTGCCATTGATGATTGCCCGTTACGGAAGTACGGAACTGACTTGTGTGCTTGCATACATCTTATCAAGAGCCGATAAAAGTTATTTTACAAAAGCTATTGAATTTATTGAAGGCGAAATTCCAGCATTTTGGTTCGGCAAAAAGAACAGGACTGAAATCGGCAAAAATTCCGGTTTTTTCCCGAACGATAAAAAATTAATTGTCAGGTTTTGCGAAATGATGCAAGAAGACGTAAAAGGTCTGGATATACTTTTGACCTGGTTGAATGCTGAAAAGTATACGCTTCCTTTTCTTCCGCCAATTTGCAAGTTCATTTGCCTGTGGGACATAGAACCGTTCTTTCAAATAAAGCCATGGACAATGTTGCTCGAAGGAAAAAAAGTGCTTGTCATCCATCCCTACGCAAAAACTATTGCGGCTCAATATCTTAACCGGCATAACATTTTTC
>JAYVUJ010000332.1:0-4247 GCA_043788035.1 Ferruginibacter sp.
CCGCCCGGATTTTTTAGCTACCGGCACAGAGTGGAAAACCCCTGCCCTATGGGGTATCGGGCTATTTCAAAAAACAAATGGCACGGCTTTTTACCTGCACGATGGCAGGGCCCGCAGCATTGAAGAAGCTATACTGTGGCACGATGGCGAAGCTGCAAACGCTAAAAATAAATTTATACAATTAAACGTTGCCGATAGGACTGCGCTTGTTAGGTTCATTAAATCTTTATAAGCCCCATAGCACACCCCCTTAACCATACTTAGCCAAGCCAATTACAAACCGCAACCTACCATTAATATGGTAGCCACTGCCCGTTAATACAAACCTTAATTTTGAAAGTTTGATTATCAAAACCCCGGCTGCAGATACGTAAAAAAGATATCCAACATTTTGTGCCCTACATCAATAAAATAAAAAAAAACTTATCTCTTTACCAAGCGCTCAAAAAACATCTTACTTAACTTTTTTAATTAGCCAAGTGAGCATTGCAGCATTATCCAACGAAGAGTATAAACGGCTTAGGAAACCGGAGAATTATTATATCTAGGATACGCTTTCAGAAAAAATTTATGAAGGTATCTCCTGCATGGCTTGTCTTATTTGCACTGCACCCATATCGGTAATTAGTTTTGTGGATAAAGACAGGCAGTGGTTAAAATCTCATAAAAGCCTATCGATAAGCGAAACTAGTAGGGAGTATTCTTTTTGTTCGAATGCACCCGCTTTTCCAGAAGAAATTATGATTGTACCCGATTCTACAAAAGATGAAAGGTTTCAAAATTACCCTTTGATAACCGGAGGCCCCAATATTATTTTTTATGCCGTCGTGCCCCTGGTAAACAAAAATAGCTATGGCTTAGGCACTGTTTGTATACTAGATCCATAACCGGGGGAGCCCACAAAAGACCAGCTAGCGGGCTTGGTGGCATTGGCTGCTCAAGTTATAAACCTGCTGCAAATGCGCAGGACGAATGTTGAATTAGAAAAAGTTAGGACTGAGTTAGAAAAACGCAACAAAGACCTGGAGCAATTTTCCATGATAGTGCCGCACGATATAAAATCGCCTCTTGCAAGCCTACTGATTTCGAAAGAAATACTTACAACTAAATTTGCCGGAATTTTGGGAAAAGATGGCAGTAACAGCTTAAGCTTTTCAACTAACAGCGCATTAAAAATAAAGTCACTTGTAGATGGGATATTACCTTACTACAAAGGAGATATAGAAACCGATATAGTGGAAAAGTTTAGCCTTGCAGATTTTTTTACTTCTCTTGAGCAAGTGCTTATTTCTCCAAAGCCATTTCTTTACTATACAATAATTGCGGGCTATTTATTACAATCAATAAGACAAAGCTAGAACAGGTTTTTTTAAACCTGCTCAGTAATAGTATCCGTTATAACGACAAGCCAGTGGCTGAAATAAGGATAGATCATAACGAGGACGATACCTTTCATTATTTTTCAGTTACCGATAATGGTAAAGGTATTGCCAAAGAAAATCAGCAAAAAGTGTTTGAATTATTTACCACCTTATCAAAACAAGATGCCCTGGGCAATAAAAGCATGGGCATTGGGCTACCCACCGTAAAAAAATAATAGAGTCATATGAGGGCTGCATAATTATAAGTTCCGAAATAGGCGCAGGCCCCTACTTTTCTTTTAAGATTAAAAAGCTATCGTTTAGTAAAGCCTGTCAATAGTAATGCCTTAGTGATGCCTTAACTATAACAACGCACTTTGGTAAAGAAGATAAAAAAGACTATTTTAGTTTGCGTCTATTTCAAGTACGTCATCATTGATGTACCATAAAAAAATATTAATCAGGCAAATTAATTTCAATGAAATATCTCTGGCTTACACTCCTTCTTTTTTTTATTTTAATATTGCCTTGTACAATGGCACAAACAACCACTAAATTACCCATGCCGGGCATTGCTGCTGAAAATTATCGCCGTGCCGACTGGCTCATTCATCCCACAAAAATAAAAGCCGGCGTTTACAGCAGTGCCGATAAAAAAGACATCATATTATATAACGGGCTCGTAAAACGCACGTTCCGTATTGCCCCCAATGTTGCCTGCACAGGTTATCAAAATTTATCAGGCGGGCAGCAAATATTAAGGGCCATAAAGCCTGAAGCAAGGATAATGATTGATGGAAAAAGCTATGATATTGGCGGCTTGAAAGGCCAGCGGCAAAATGCTTATTTATTGTCCGCCTGTATAGATACCTTGAAGGCAGGTAAAGAAGATTTTATGTTTGTGAAAGAAAATGTATCCGACATAAAGCCTTTCATTAATTGGAAATGTACCACCTGGGGAATGAATAAAAAGCAAGCTACTGGCAAATTGTTATCGTTTGAATATGCTTCTCCGCTGCTATTATTAAAGGGCCTGACCGTAAAAGTAAATTACGAATTATACGATGGGCTGCCACTAATAATAAAATGGATTTCTATTGAAAATAAAATGGCTACCGCTATAAAATTAGATAGGGTTGTAAACGAAATACTGGGGCTTGTAGAAGAAGAAAGTGCGGTAGTAGGCAAGCCTGAAGAAATGAAAAAACAGCATGGTATTTATGTGGAGACCAACTATGCTTTCAATAACGCTATGCGGTACGACATCAGCGACCAGACCACTCACTGGAAAATAGATCCTACTTATACATCACAAGTGAATTATAATTTTCAAACGCCCTGCCTGTTAGAAGTATACCCGGAAAACGCTCCTGGCATTGAGTTACAGCCAGGCGAAGTATTTAATTCTGTAAGGACGCATGAATTATTGATGGACGGTTACGACCGCCAGCGAAAAGGCATGATGATAAAAAAGATGTACAGCACCATTGCGCCCTGGACAACACAAAACCCCATCTTCATGCACCTGGTAAGCAGTAATGATGAAGAAGTGCGCAATGCCATCGATCAATGCAAAGCAACCGGTTATGAAGCAGTGATACTTAGTTTTGGCAGCCATCTTGATATGGAAGATAGTGCTGCGGTTAATATTACCCAGTGGAAAATACTTTGTGATTATGCACATAGCAAAGGGATTTTGTTAGGCGGTTATTCATTATTTAGCAGCCGCCGTATAAGCGATGAGGATGATATAGTAGACCCTAAGACCGGCAAGCCGGGCGGTGCTTTTTTTGGCAATGCGCCCTGCTTCGGCAGCAAGTGGGGCTTGGCCTACCGGGATAAAATAAAATACTTTTTTGAAAAGACCGGCTTTGATATTTGGGAAAATGATGGCCCATACCCGGGAGATATCTGTGCCTCTACAACGCACCCCGGCCACAAAGGATTGGATGATTCGCAATGGCGGCAGATGAACATACAAAAAGGGCTTTACCATTGGCTAAACGAAAGAGGCGTGTACATCAATGCGCCCGACTGGTATTTTTTAGATGGCACCAATAAGATAGGCATCGGGTACAGGGAAGTCAATTTTTCTTTGCCAAGAGAAGAACAACGGATATTGAACCGCCAGAATATTTATGATGGCACATTAGAAAAAACGGGCTCTATGAGCTGGGGCTTTGTACCACTCACCAAGTACCAGGGCGGTGATGAATCTGCCGTGCTGGAACCGCTTAGCGGGCATTTAAAAGATTATGAGCAACTGATGGTGCAATACTATGGCGCTGGCGTACAGGCCTGTTACCGTGGCCCACGCCTATACGATACGGAAGCCACCAGGCAAATGGTAGCCAATACAATTAGCTGGTATAAAAAATACAGGGAAATATTAAACTCCGATATGGTGCAATTGCGGCGGGCAGATGGAAGGGACTGGGATGGTTTTATACACGTAAACCCTTTCCTAAAACAAAAAGGCTTCGTGATGCTTTACAACCCAACCAAACAAAAAATAACCCGTAAAATATTGCTGCCATTATATTACACCGGGCTACAAGCCAGTGCCAGCCTAAGGGAGAAGGATGGAGCAGTAAAAAAATATACACTTAATAATAATAAGGAGATTGAAATAACGGCAACTATTGAACCGGAAAATTATACCTGGTTGGTGGTGGAATAGCCTCCCTGCCCTGCTAGGCAGGCCTGCGCAATCCCGATGGGGAGGGCCTGGTAGTATCCGCATGTAGCAGCTATACATAATTGGTAAGCATGGGCTCTTTATTCCATCCTATATAAATGTAAGTTAAAGATACAGTCCACGGAGATGAGGGGTACATTTAAAATTTTTGTTTATTATGCACCCTGGGTGTTACGTGTTTGTAGAAT
>JAYVUJ010000333.1:0-5607 GCA_043788035.1 Ferruginibacter sp.
AACGAAGCGGGTTTGCCATAAATCGCATTGCCCGCCAGCGAATAAGGGATATCGCCATAAAAGTTGGAAAGTTTAATAACCTGATAGGCCTTTAAAACCAATATCATCGCTTTTACATTGGTATATTTAGCTGAATCCGGATTAGCGGAGATGATACCCATCATTGACTTATAATTAGATAAGTTATGGTAGAAGTTTGACCATTCGCTGGAAGGCCCTCCATCGTACGAATAATCCGACCTGGTATAAACAATGCCTTGTTGCGTAATAGGGTACCACCAGCCGTTCATAGTTCCCTGGTCGCCGTAGGTAAGTTGCAGGTTGCCTACAGATGCTATGTACAACTGTTGCAATGTTGCAGAAGGCGAACCATTCCAGGGCGTATTTATCTCTTCGAATTTTTTTGTGCAGGATGCCATAAAAGCCAAAGCTATTAGTACGGTGCCTGTTTTAATGATTGTATAATACTTTTTATATTTCATGATAGGTCCATTTAATATTTTAGAAGATTTTTTAAAAGCCAGCTTTTACTGATACACCAAATGAGCGTACACCTGGCAATTGGCCCCACTGGATGCCCTGGACATTGCTGGTGCCATTGATAGCTTCCGGATTAAGCTTGTCTGGCAAATTGGTAAACAAATAAAATAGGTCGCGGCCAATTAATGAAACAGATAGGGCTTGGAAAATTTTGGTCCTGCTGATTATTGCGGAAGGTATCCTATACGTAATATTTAATTCACGCAATTTCCCCCAGCTATTGGTGAATATAGCATTGCTCCTTACTAACGGAACATTGCTCCACGACTGATAATTGCCTGCATATTTCCACCATGAATTAACTACGGCTGTATTGGCTTTTCCATCACTGGTAACACCTGGCAATATTACGCCCACGTTTGCTTTTGTGCCATCAGGAAATGTAAACGGCAATCCACCTCCATCACGTTCTTTAAGTGTTTCCGGCGCCATGCCCTGCCCCATAATAGATGAATAATCGGCAGACCATATCTGCCCTCCTATTTTAAAGTCAGCCAATACATAAAGGCTGAAATTTTTATAGTTGAAAGTGTTGCCAATACCGCCGGTAAGCATAGGCGTAGAATTACCGATTTTAACAATAGATGGTGTTGTTGCATACTGGGAACCTATCACATTCCCGCTGCCATCTGTTAGGTTTTTCACTACTTTTTGGCCTTTCATGTACACATAATCGTACCCGTAAATAGTTCCGTAGTTATCGCCTACACGTGCATTCATACTTACGCCATTTCCCCCAAACCACGATCCTAATGGAATTTGGTCTACACCATCGGCTATCGACACTACTTTATTTTGGTTATGCGCTCCGTTAACGGTAATATCCCAATTAAAATTTTTGGAGCTTACTGCTTTTGCATTGATAACAAATTCGACGCCTTTATTTCTTAAAGCGCCTGTATTTATTACTAACTGGTCGGCCCCAGAAGTGGTAGCTATATTAACGGGCAGTATCTGGTCGTAAGAATAAATGTTGTAGTATGAAAAGTTAAGGTTTATCCTGTTATTAAAAAATCCCAGGTCGGCACCTATTTCGTAAGACCTTGATTTTTGTGGCTGCAAAACTGAGGAGGGCAGTGTTGTTGGCACTCCTACACCATTTTGAAAGCCTCCCATATTACTTTGTAAATAAGTAAACCTTGTTTGATAAGGGGTTGTTCCATTGGCACTCCTTGATGCTGCAAAGCGAAGCTTGCCGTAACTAAGCCAGTTTTTAACAGCCTCCATCTTAAAAGCATCTGTAAATACAAAGCCAATGCTGGCTGATGGGTAAAAGAAGGAAAGGTTAGCTTTTGGCAATGTAGAAGACCAATCGTTACGGCCACTCAGCTCCAGGAAAAGATATTTTTTGTAACTGATATTAGCTATGCCGTACACAGAATTAATTACACTTTCCGACCTGTTTTCAGATGGCCTTGGGTAAGGGTTTGTACCACCATAATTAGTGAGGTTATACACCAAAGGATAAAGAAAAGGCCCAGGGTTATTCGCATTCAGGTCATACATTTTAAAATGATAATTACTTGCACCTGCACTAAAGCTTGCATCCAGGTTTTTTATTAAATTATCCTTATGTGCAGTTACCAAACCATCAAGGTTAATAGTAGTAACCTTCGATAAATCATTTGAATAAGAACCACCTGTGATACCCTGGATATCGGTAGGCCTGTTCTTTGTTTCAAACTGGTTGGTATAATAATTAATGCCAGCATGGCCTGTAGCAGTTAACCATGGCAATAGTTCTGCAATAAGTTTTACAGAGCCTAACAACTGATTCTGCGTAAATGTGGTATTGTTGCTGAGGGTATTCCACCAATAATTCTGCATCAGCATACTTGGGTAAGGGCCGTTGTTGACCGTGCTGGTATTTTGCGAACCGTCTTTATTATAAGTAAGCCCACGCTCCAGGGGCTTATAATCTGCGGGTAGCCCATACATGGTTATATACCCGGTACTAGGCACGCCATTTCCATTGGCATCGTAACCAGATGTGTTAGGCACATTTAACCTGTTGATATTGGTGTAGCTGGCGGTTGCTTCTACCTTTACCTTTTTACTTATGTTTATAGAAGAGCCAATATTGAATACATTCTGGGTAGAGTTGCTGTTATAAGTAATGGCATCATTAGAAGAACGGGTGTACGAAGCACGTAAAGTACCAACATCGCCTGCACCCGAAAAAGAAACATTATGCGTGGTTGTAGAACCAGTTTTATAAAAACTTTTAAAAATATTTGAGTTTGGGCTGTATGGACGGGAAGTATTATCCCACCATATTAAAGGCTGCCCATTCATTTTTGGACCCCAAGCAGCACCATCGCCCGGAAACCCAATAATAGCATAGAAATTATCGCCGCCAGGCACTGTTGAATGTGGCCCATATTGGTCATTCTCATTAAACTGCCTGTCTTTGCCATTGGCATCCTTATAAAATGCAGGGTTGGCAGAATATAGTGTTTCAGTCATGCCACTTCCGTATTCATCCTGCATTTTTACAAACCGGTAAGGGTCGTTCCACCTTTTTGCAAAATTATAATTTAAGCCCAGCCCTTTTTGTTTGCCCCCTTTTTTTGTTGTTATCAAAATAACGCCATTGGCACCACGGGCACCATATAATGCTGCGGCTGTTGGCCCTTTTAATACATTGACGCTTTCTACATCATCTGGGTTTACGGTGTTTAAAAATGATCCATAATCGTTTCCCTGAGACGACTTGACATCATTATTGGAGCCACCAAAGTTTTGTGTTGAAAGATTATTTCCCTGGGCCAGGATAGGTTCGTTATCTACCATTACGCCATCAACAACTATTAAAGGCTGGTTGCTTCCTGTTAAACTATTATTGCCACGTATAACTATACGGGCAGAACTACCTTCTACACCGTTTGGCACAGAAATATTCAAGCCCGCAGCTTTCCCCATCAGCCCTTGCGCAATATTTGGCGGATCAGATTTTATCATATCAGATCCGGAAATCCGTTGTTGGGAATAACCAATTGATTTCACTTCTCTTTTTATGCCCAAGGCTGTTACAACAACTTCGCCCATTGCACCTGCTACGGTAAACAACGAAACAATTAAGGTGGATTGGTTGCCTACATGCAGTTCTTTACTGCTAAACCCTATTGAGGTAATAACGAGGTTATCTGCAGGTGCCGCATCTACCTTAAAGTTGCCGTTAGCGTCGGAAATTGTTGTTGTTCCGGTTCCCTTAACAGCAATAGTTACACCAGCTAGTGGCTCCCCATTATTATCTTTAATAAGCCCGGTAACAGTTTTTTTACCTTGCGAAAAAGCAAGGGTACTCCACATGCCTAAAAATAAGCACAAGAATAAGCGAATCGTCTTTCTTTTCATATTAGTCGTTTTGGTGTAAAATGTTTAAATTTTTGGTAAAAGGTTTGTAGTCAGCCAATTAAAAAATAGCTGCTAAATAAATAATTTTAAAGGGCTTAAAATGTTAGTTTTTTATAGTGCGGAGATACTATTTTTTTTTACTTGTATGCGTTCGAAATTTTCCATTACAAGGGCCGCAGCCCCTATCAATTCTGCATATAACCCTATCGTTGAAATTGCTATCATCGTATTCTGGTAAAGCCTGGGGATACAATGTTCATTTAAGGCTTGTTGTATAGGTGCCTGCCAAACTTGACCGGCCGATGAGCCCCTGCCACTTAATATAATTAACTTTGGGTTCAAAAGATGTATCAACACAGCTACCCCTTTACCTATGTTATAACCAGCCTTTGAAAAAATTCCTACTGCAAATTGGTCGCCTTCCTGCACCGCTTGTATAACAGCGTCACAGGCTAGCTCAATATCTTTAAATTGAAATGGACTTAATTTTGAAAGCCTACCCGCCTTTATACCTTCTTTAACATTTTCAACAATAAGCAATAATGAAGTCTCGGTTTCCAAGCACCCTGTTTTGCCACAGGTACATAACTTTTCGTTTTGAAAAAAGGGTATGTGGCTAAATTCGCCTGCAAAGCCTTTGTGCCCTCTGTAAAGTTTTCCATTCAGTATCAATCCAAGCCCAACGCCCCACCCAATGTTGATAACCATAGCATCCTGCTCGTTTTTTGCAGTACCAAACCTAAGTTCTGCAAGGGCTGTAAGACTGCTATCGTTATCTATAAAAACAGGGATACCTATTTTATCGGCTATATATTGTGTAATACTTTTATTATCTCCTAATGGTAAAAATGAATAGTTTATGCCTTTTTCCACATCTACAAAACCTGGCATCCCTATACCAATACCAACAAATTTTTCTTTAGGTATGCCTGATAAATTTATTACCTCAGCAATTTTATCTTTCAGTATTTCATGGGCACTTGAATTATCAGGTAGGGGAAGCACAATTTTTTCAATAGAGGAAACAAAATTATTCTGCATGTCCATTACAACAATCCTGGTTACAAACTGATCCATGGCTACAGATACTAAGTACAATTTATTTTTTAGTATTGCATATGTTAAGGGCCTACGCCCGCCAGTTGACGCAGCATACCCAGATTCAACCACTAAATCATTTGCAATTAATTCCTCAATAAGCTTTGCGGTTAATGGAAAACTCCTATCAATTTTAATAGCGATTTCCGCACATGACAGATTTTCTTCAAAATATAATTCCTTAAATATTTTATTGCTAAATAATATTTTTTTGTCAGTCATAAAAGTTAACTTAAATACTATGTTCTGCTGGTATTATTATTTCAACTTTTTAATTTATTTAATAAGTTTCCCCGTTTTTTATAATGTTTTATAAAGTTTATAAATATTAATAAAACATTAAGTTAATGCGTAGTTAACGAATAGGTAATTTTTGGTATTTGAATATTTCAGTGAAAAGCTTTCTACCTTCCGATTTCATGTATTATCTTGTTAATAAATTCAATCAATTTTTACTATCGTAATTTAAAAAATGCTTACAAAACAAAGAGCCATAATAATTTATTACTTTTTAATAAATTTTGCAGCTTCCGCACAAACACAGCCCTTATACAAACAGGTGAACGCACCTATCGATGCCCGGGTAAGTAATTTGCTTAAACTACTCACCTT
>JAYVUJ010000334.1:0-4129 GCA_043788035.1 Ferruginibacter sp.
TTTTTTTATCAAGAAAAAAAGAAAAGTAGATAGCTACATAAATAAAGTAATATTGAATTTAACAAGTAATAAAAAATATCAAATAAAAATAGCTAACAGAAAAGTACACCGCTTATCTGTTAGTTCATTAAATTAGCACCATGCCGGAAGAACAAGAAAAAAACGCCGAACATTTTTTAGACCTCATCCGCAAAAGCCGGCGGGGAAAGTTCAAGATATACATGGGTATGAGCGCAGGCGTAGGCAAAAGTTACCGCATGCTGCAAGAGGCGCAAACCCTGCTCCGCAATGGTGTAGATGTAAAAATTGGTTACATAGAAACCCACAACAGAAAAGAAACGCATGCATTGTTAGAAGGGCTTCCAGTAATACCAAGGCGTAAACTATTCTATAAAGGAAAAGAGCTGGAAGAGTTTGATGTGCAGGCTGTAATAAACCTGCATCCGGAAATAGTAATAGTTGATGAACTGGCGCACAGCAATATAGAAGGCAGCAAAAATGAAAAACGCTGGCAGGATGTAATAGATATTTTAGATGCCGGCATCAACGTAATAAGCGCCGTAAACATCCAGCACATAGAAAGCCTGCATGCCAGCATAAAAAGTATAACCGGTGTAGATGTTGCAGAGCGCATACCCGACAGCGTTTTACAACAAGCAGACGAAGTTGTAAACATAGACCTTACCGCCGATGAACTTATCACAAGGCTAAAAGAAGGTAAAATTTACTCACCCGATAAAATAGAAGTATCATTAAAAAACTTTTTTCAAAGCGAACGCATTTTACAACTAAGGGAACTTGCATTAAAAGAAGTAGCCAGCCAGGTAGAAAGAAAAATTGAAATTGAGCTGCCAAGAAATTTACATCTCAAAACAGAACGCTTTTTAGCCTGCATCAGCAGCAACCATGAAATAGCAAAAAAAGTTATCCGAAAATCTGCAAGGCTCTCCTCTTACTACAACAGTAAATGGTACGTCTTATATGTACAAACACCAAAGGAAAGTGGTGATAATATTGGCTTAGCGGCGCAAAGGCATTTAATAAATAATTTTAAGTTAGCAACAGAATTGGGTGCAGAAATTATAAAAATAAAAAATAAAAATATTGCCAAAGGAATATTCGAAGCAAGCCTTGCACAAAATATAACTACAATCTGCATTGGTAAGCCTCACCTTACTTTACTAAACGTAATTATTAGCACAGCCGTGTTTAATCAACTGTTAAATAAATTATCTGAATCTGATATTGACATTGTAATTTTATCCTGATATGAAACTTAAAACAAAATTATCTCTGGGTCTATCTTTTCTTTTTGCTGTTATAGTGGCCTTTGGTTCGCTGGGTTTTTATTACATCAGCAAATTAAGCTCCGATGCTGCCAACGTGCTGATGAACAACCAGGAATCGTTGGTATATAGCAACGATATGCTAAAGGCACTGGAAGATATCCCCGGCAAAAAAGAAGCAATCGCCATATTTGATAACAACCTAAAAAAACAAGAAGCCAACATAACTGAACCAGGCGAAAAAGAAAGTACGCAACAGCTTAGGAAAGATTTTACTGAACTTACAATCAACCCTTCAGACTCTTCCAACTACCCGCAATTGCGCCAATCGCTGCAGCGCATTACCGACCTTAATCAAAATGCTATCCTAAGAAAAAATGAAATTGCACAAAAAACAAGCATTGATGCTAAGTTTTGGCTAACCATTATTTTTACGGTGCTTATTATTGTGAGCCTTACCTTTATTTACAATTTTCCCGCAGTAATATCAGGGCCCGTAACTAAACTCTCAGAAGGCATAAGGGAAATTGCCAATAAAAATTATAAGCAGCGAATTTACCTGGAACAGAAAGATGAATTTGGCGACCTGGCAAATGCCTTCAATAGCATGGCAGAAAAATTAGATGAATATGAACACAGTAACCTCGCAAAAATAAAGTTTGAAAAAAGCCGCATAGAGACCATTATCAACCAAATGAAAGATGGCATTATTGGGCTTGATGAAAAGAAACATATACTTTTTGCGAATGCAGTAGCGGAAAAAATACTAGGGTTAAAAGAAAGAGAGATAATTGGTAAATATGCTGCCGACGTAGCTTTGCACAACGATTTGATGCGTACCCTGCTGCAAGAAGATTCAAAGAAAGAATTGAAAATTTATGCAGATGAAAAGGAAAGTTTTTTTAACAAAGAGGCTATAAATGTAATGGCTAATAATGAAGTTATTGGCAATGTAATAGTGCTGCGCAACATAACGCCTTACCATGAACTAAATGAAGCGAAAACTAATTTTCTTGCTACCGTTTCTCACGAACTAAAAACACCAATTGCTTCAATAAAGTTAAGCCTGCAGCTTCTGGATAATAAAAAAACCGGAGACGTAAATATAGACCAGCAACAACTTTTAGACAGTATTAAGGATGATACCAACCGCCTGTTAAAAATTACTGGCGAGTTATTAAATATAACACAGGTAGATAGCGGCAAAATACAATTAAGCATTGTTGCAAGCGATGCAAAGGAAATTTTATATTACGCAGTAAATGCGAATAGGACTTCGGCTGAACAAAAAAGTTTACATCTAAAAATTGATGTACCAGAACAGCAAACTAAAGTATTGGCAGACAATGAAAAAACAGCCTGGGTGCTAACTAATCTTTTATCGAATGCCATCCGCTATTCGCATGAAAACGCTTCTATTTTTGCAAGCATCCATTTATCAGATAAAAAAATACATTTTATAGTAAGAGACACCGGCCAGGGAATTGCACCTCAATACAAAGACAAAATTTTTGACCGTTATTTCCGTATACCTGGCTCGCATAAAGAAGGCACAGGGCTAGGGCTTGCCATAAGTAAAGAGTTTATTGAAGCGCAGGGCGGCCAAATACTTGTAGAGAGCGATTATGGGGTTGGCAGCACTTTTGAAGTAGTACTAAATGCTGTATAGTAGCCTCCCTGCCCTCCAAAGGAGGATTCTAAGGTATAATATTTTGCAAATGCACTATAAACTATATTGATAATATCATTTATGATATAGATAAGGCCTATTTTTACAGCATGACCATTACACAACTTGAATATATTATTGCCTTGGATACTTCCCGGCATTTTGCCACCGCTGCAGATAAGTGTTTTGTAACACAGCCAACACTAAGCATGCAGGTACAAAAGCTGGAAGATGAACTTGGCAGTAAATTGTTCGACCGTAGCAAACAACCTGTAATACCAACAGAAATTGGCGAAGAAATTATTCAGCAAGCCAGGGTTATTTTACATGAAGTAAAAATGATGCACCAACTGATAACGGATAAGCAAGGCATATTAAAAGGAGAATTGCGCATTGGCATAATACCCACGCTAGCGCCATACCTTCTACCATTATTTTTACAATCGTTTTTGGTAAAATACCCCGACATAAATATCAAGGTAAAAGAAATGACGACCGATATTATTATTGAAAATTTAAAGGCTGGCAAAATAGATGCAGGCTTGCTGGTAACACCTTTGCATGATACCAGCATTAAAGAATACCATTTATTTTACGAAGAACTAATAGCATATGTTTCCAAAAAGAATGCGGCCTATAAAAAAACTTATGTGCTCGCCGACGATATTGATTTAAAGGAATTATGGCTGCTGGAAGAAGGCCATTGTTTTCGGTCTCAAATTATTAACTTATGCGAATTAAAAAAACTTAGCAAGCACCAAAGCCATTTTGAATACGAGGCCGGCAGCGTAGAAACATTACGCAAAATGGTAGAGATGAATAATGGCGTTACTATTTTGCCAGAAATGGCCACGCTTGATTTTACAGTAAAGCAACTGAACATGGTAAGGCATTTTAAAGCCCCAGTACCCGTTCGGGAAGTAAGCATGGTTACGCACCGCGATTATATAAAAAAGAAACTTGTCGATGTGTTGAAAGATGAAATTATTACAGCAATCCCGTCAAAGATCTTATTAAATAAAAACGAAAACCTAGTGAAGATATAAAAAGATAGCAACGCTTGTTTAGCAGATTAAAATTGATAGCCCCGGATTGGAAATTTACTTGCTTTTTACAAATAACAGTTTTAAATGCTAACGTGCCTTTGGAAGCCAATATGCCTTAACTTATATTT